>JAATFO010000002.1 GCA_015655145.1 Enterobacterales bacterium
CCCCGGTTGATAAGGGCTTTGTTGTAGGTGCGCCAGTTGGTGATTCTGAACTTCTGCTTTGCCACGGGCATGCCTGTGTTGTCAGGGGATGCGTGATCTGATCCTTCAACTCAGCAAAAGTTCGATTTATTCAACAAAGCCCCCAGTCAGTATCGCGTAGGGCCACAGACCGCTGCGCCACTGCTGACAGTTGCAGGTGATAATCCCGAACGTTTAAAAAATGAAGCTGCACTGGCATCGCTATGTGAAATAAATCCGTTACTAACATCATCAGGAAAAACGGTCAGACACCGATTAAACCGTGGCGGTTCGCGCGAAACGAATAATGCTCTATGGACAATAGCTCTTGTGAGTATGCGTAGTGACCCGCGAACAAAAATCTATGTAAACAGACGAATCTACGAAGGGCTATCGACATCTGTATGGCCGAGTCCATCCTGCTGACAGGCAGTGCTTTTCAATATGTCACGGGATAAACCTTTTAGCTACTTTACGTTTTACCTTTCATTTAATGCCCTGCAGCCGGGGCATCTGGTGCACCAGAACGAATAAAGGGTGGCCGCGTGAGCCAGATAACCACAATCAGCACCATAAACCCCCAGCCTAATATCCAGAAGTAATCAATGGTCGACATCATATAGGCCTGCTGCTCAATGGTTTTATCGACAGACGCCATATTCTGCTGGGTGAGGCCCCCCATCTTCTCAATATAATTCACCGCCGCCGGGTTGTACGCAGAGACGCTATCCGTCAGATTGGCATGGTGGAATACCTCTCTGCGGGACCAAATCCAGGTCGTCAGCGACGAGGCGAACGACCCACCCAGTACACGGAAGAACGTTGCCAGACCGGAACCTTCGGCGATTTCTGCACCGTTAAGATTCGACAAGACGATAGTGGTCACAGGCATAAAGAAAAACGCCACGCCAATCCCCATAAACAGCTGCACTTGCGCAATGGTGCGGAAATCCACGTCGGTATTGAACTGTGCACGGATGAGACAGGATGCACCCATCGTCAGGAATGACAACGATGCGAGAATACGCAGATCAACTTTGTTGGCATAGCGGCCAATAAACGGCGTCATCAATAACGGCAGTACGCCCATGGGTGCGGCGGCGAGCCCTGCCCAAATCGCCGTATAGCCCATCTGAGTTTGCAGCCACTGTGGCAAAATAATGTTGATGGCGAAGAACGCAGCGTAGCCCAGTGTTAGCGAGAGCGTGCCGACGGCAAAGTTGCGCTCTTTGAACAAGCGCAGGTTGACAATCGGATGGCGCTCGCCCAGCTCCCAGATGACAAACGACACCAGTGAAATCGCGGAAATGACCGTCATGATGACAATTTGCAGGGAAGCAAACCAGTCGAGATCGTTGCCCTTATCTAATACAACCTGCAGCAACCCAACCCCCATCACCAGCAGCGCGATGCCAATGTAGTCAATCGGCACATGGCTCGTCGTTTCTTCACGGGCACGCATCTGGGTCCAGACCACGAGAGTGGCAAAAATGCCGATTGGCACATTGATGTAGAAGATCCATGGCCAGGAATAGTTATCGGTGATCCAGCCCCCGGTGATGGGCCCGACGATGGGTGCGACAACCGTCACCATCGACAGCAGCGCCAGCGCCATGCTTCGCTTGATGGGGGGGAAGATCACCAGCAGCAACGTCTGACACATCGGGAACATCGGGCCTGCGAAAAACCCCTGCAGGGCGCGAAAGATGATCAGTTCGGTCATGCTGTGCGCTAAGCCGCACAGGAACGAGCTGAGCGTAAACATCACCACCGAACCAAGAAACAACTTTAGCTGCCCGAACCGGCGGGTAAACCAGCCGGTCAGCGGCAGGGCAATGGCGTTACACACCGCAAAAGAGGTGATAACCCACGTCCCCTGGTCCGCACTGACGCCAAGGTTTCCGGCGATAGTCGGCAGCGCAACGTTTGCAATGGTGGAGTCCAATACCTGCATAAATGTCGCCAGCGACAATGCGAGCACCGCCAGCCACATATTGGGCGGCGTAAATGCGGCCTTATCTTGCATTACGTCTCTCTTAACGGCTGCCTGTGGCAACCGTTTAGTTGTTGTCATGAAGGATTGTAGCCACCAGTTTGTCCGCTTCCGCCAGTGGGTTTTGATATACATCCGTGCTGAAACGTGGGGTGCTAACGGTTTGCTGCGGCAGAAAATGGCCGTCGTCGTCGCGAATATCCACGCGGACGTTCATCGACAGACCAACGCGCAGCGGGTGCTTCTGCATATCGCGCGGATCAAGCGTGATACGCACCGGCAGGCGCTGAACAATCTTGATCCAGTTGCCGCTGGCATTCTGGGCTGGTAGCAGAGAGAACGCACTGCCGGTCCCGATGCCCAGGCTTTCGATAGTGCCGTGGTATTCAACGTTGTCACCGTAAAGATCCGCATTGAGCGTGACCTTCTGGCCCAGGCGCATGGAGTACATCTGACTTTCTTTGAAGTTTGCATCCACCCACACTTCACTCAGCGGCACGATAGCCAGCAGAGTGGTGCCGGAATCCACGCGCATACCCAGTTGCACAGCGCGTTTGGCTACGTAACCGCTTACGGGTGCAACGATGGTAGTGCGGGCGTTGTCCAGGAAGCGCTGGCGCAGTGTGGCAACCGCACTTTTGATTTCCGGATGACTGTCGATAACGGTGTCGTCGACCATTGCAGTATTGGTGCGTAACGCTTCCTGCGCGGCGGCTAAATCGCTTTGTGCGCTGGTGACCGCATCACGGTAGTGAGAAAGATCTTCCGAAGAAATAGCGCCGGAAGAGAAAATCTTCTGGCGGCGGGCATAGTCATTTTGTGCTGTTTGCAAGGCGACTTTTTTGGCCGCAACTTGAGCACGGTAGTTATCCGCCGTGCTGTACAAACCCCGAACCTGACGAACAGTGTTCGCAAGGTTGGCTTCCGCCTGTTGGAGAGCGATTTCGGTGTCGCTCGGGTCGAGCAGCACCAACGGCTGGCCTTTCTGTACAAAGTCGCCTTCATCCACCGTCACTTGTGTCACCGTACCGCCAATCTGCGGCGTAAGCGTGACCTGGTTGCCATTTACGTAAGCATCATCGGTAGATTCATAGAAGCGGGCGTAAAGCAGATACCACGCCAGTATTCCCCCGGCGGCAATCACCAGAATAAAAAACAAAATTATAAAGTTACGTTTGCGCTTGCTACCGCGCTCAACTTGCTGGGCAGGTGTGGTTTCCATCTTGTGATGACCTTTTTTGAAAACGTTAGCAATGGGGGGCGATGATGTCGTCCGGGAGCATTTTTGTAATGAGCTCTACCAGTAAGCGGGATTCACCAGGAGTAAGGCGTGCGGTGAGATTGCCCATGATTGAGGTCTGCGCATCTTTCTCAAAACGTTCGCACAGGGCCTGACCTTCGTGAGTCAACGTCAGAATCACCTGGCGTTTGTCCTGTGGGTTCGGGGTGCGTGCAATCAGTTCCCGCTTTACCATGCGGTCAACCATGCGACTCATGCCGCCGGCGTCCATTACCAAATTTTTGCTGATTTCAACAGGGCTGGAGAAACCTTTATATATAGTAATCAATACTTTGAATTGTTGTACAGTGATATTCGCACCGGCGAAATACTCGCTAATGATCTGGTCTTTGAACTGGTTCGCGAGGTGGATAAGCAAACCAAGGAGTAATTTATCGCCGCTAATTGCGGAAGTATTGTGCATAATATTTGCCTAGTCATTAATTGCAAACAAAACTACTGTCCAGGCATCTATCTGTCAAGATTGTGTCAAATTAAACGCATTTTTTGTCAGGGTGAAAGTCAGACGTGGGTGTGTTTTTATGTCACTGTTTCAAATCCGGACACTTGTATATTTTAAATTTGATTTACCGGACACCCTGTACCTGAATCAGGGTGATGTCATCGGCATCATGACCGGTACCGATATTGATTTCTCATCCGTCTGGCAGCTGCGACTGAAAAAGAGGTGGTATGAACGCTGAAAATCTGTCGCTGGATTTTATGAAAAACCAGCTGTTTGGTGATTTTATTGCGCAGGACGGCCTGACGGAAATTGCCGTTAACCGGCCAGAAGAACTGCATACCAAAATCCGGGGGAAATGGCAAAGACACGAAGCCCTGATTACGCTGCGTCAGTGTTACGCCTTTGCAAGATCGCTGGCGTCCTGGCAGGAAGATAATATCGACGACACCTCGCCAATCCTTTCCGCCACGCCTGAATCAGGCGAGCGCATTCAGGCCATTATTCCCCCGGCCTGTGAGCGCAATACCGTGTCTATTACGCTGCGCAAACCCTCATTCGGGCAGAAAACACATCAGTCATGGATTGATGCGGGATTTTATAACCGGGTAAGCGGTCAGGAGCGAACGGAAGGCAAAGATGTTGAATTGACCCGCTATTATCAAGGTGGGGATATTTCCCGTTTTATGGAAAAAGCGGTGGAATACGGCAAGACGATTTTTATCGTCGGTGAAACCGGCTCCGGTAAAACCACCTATATGAAAACGCTGCTGCACTCTATTCCCCGGCACCTCAGGCTGACCACCATCGAGGATAATCCCGAAATCCGGTTCTATCA
>JAATFO010000038.1 GCA_015655145.1 Enterobacterales bacterium
CGTCCACCGCCAGGTGCAGTTTCCGCCAGACGCGGCGCTTTTCCTGACCGTGTTTTTTCACCCTCCACTCGCCCTCACCAAAGACATTTAATCCGGTGGCGTCGATAACCCGGTGGGCAATTTTGCCGCGCGTGGGGGTTTTAAACGGGATGTTGACGGACTTAGCCCGCCTGCTGACGCAGGAGTAATCCGGGCACCGGAGCGGGAGCTTCATCAGGGTAAACATGGAGTCAATACATCCCTGCGCGGCGCGTAGCGTGAGGCGAAAAACGCGTTTGAGCATCAGTACGGTGGAAATGGCCAGTCCAGAATAACGTTGCGAACGCCTCCGGGAAGATGCTTTGGGTTCGTCGTACCAGCCCTGGATAGCCTGTTCATCCAGCCGAATGTCAGTGAGCCCCGATTGACGAGAGCCTTGTTGTAGGCGCTCCAGTGAGTGATTTTGAACGTTTGTTTTGCCACAGAATACCGCAATCAGGATCAGGAATGTGGTGATCTAATCCTGATTGCGGTAAAAAGTTCGATTTATTCAACAAAGCCGGCGTAACCCTGATCCCCAGCCCATCTGAATCCGTTATTTCAGGTGCCCCCGAATATGATTTACCATAGATTGAGCGTAGCGTTGTATCGCTGATAGCCATAATAATATTTTGTACTCACCTTGTTGTGCGTTTGTGTACTCATTCTGTACTCAATGTGGCATGTACTAACGAATACATCAGCAATCAAACGTGTACAAAAATAGCAACAAGTAAGCCAATAACATCATTTAAATCAGTGAAAACAAAAGCATAAACAATCAAACATAGACAGGCAGGTACAGTGAAAGACAAACCAATACAGCCAACTTTCCTTTTTCACGACTATGAAACCTTCGGGAAAAGCCCGTCATTAGACCGCCCTGCACAGTTTGCCGGTATCCGTACCGATATGGATTTCAATATTATTACTGAACCCGAGGTATTTTATTGTCAACCGGCAGATGACTATTTGCCACAACCCGAAGCCGTGATGATAACCGGGATTACACCACAACAAGCAATGATAAACGGTGTTAGCGAAGCGGAATTTGCCCGGCGCATCCATGGTTTGTTCAGTCAGCCCAATACCTGCATTGTGGGTTACAACAATGTGCGCTTCGATGATGAAGTCACACGCAATATTTTTTACCGCAATTTTTACGATCCTTATGCCTGGAGTTGGCAATACGGCAACACGCGCTGGGATCTGCTGGATGTCATGCGCGCCTGTTATGCATTACGTCCAGAGGGCATTAACTGGCCGGAAAACGAGGCGGGTTTTCCCAGCTTCCGTCTTGAGCATCTTACTAAAGCCAACGGTGTTGAACATATCAACGCACACGACGCGATGTCAGATGTTTATGCCACTATTGCCATGGCAAAAATGGTGAAAGAGCAGCAACCGAAACTGTTTACCTTTCTGTTTAACCATCGCGGTAAACAGCAACTCACTGCGTTGATTGATATTCCGCAAATGAAACCGCTGGTACACATTTCAGGTATGTTTGGCGCTGCTCGTGGCAATAGCAGTTGGATCGCGCCGCTCGCCTGGCATCCTGATAACCGCAATGCCCTGATTACCTGCGATTTAGCCGGTGATTTGACTCCGTTATTGGAACTGGATGCCCCATCCCTGCGCCACCGACTGTACACCCGGCGTGAAGCACTGGGTGCCGAGTCCCCCGTGCCGATAAAGCTGGTGCATATTAATAAATGTCCCGTGCTGGCGCCTGCCAATACTTTGCGTCCCGAAGATGCCGAACGTTTGGGCATTGACCGCCAGCACTGCCTTGCTAATCTGGCGTTGCTACGCCAGCATGCAGAAATTCGTGAGAAAGTGGTGACATTGTTTGCTGAGGCCGAGCCCTTCTCTCCCTCAGACGATGTTGATGCACAATTGTATGCAGGTTTTTTCAGTGACGCCGACAAATCTACCATGGACATTATTCGGCACACTGAGCCAGTCAACCTGTCGGTATGTGATTTCAGTTTTAATGATAAGCGTCTTGCGCCGTTATTGTTTCGCTATCGGGCACGGAATTTCCCCGCCACGCTGGACGACCATGAGCAACAACGCTGGCTGCAACATCGGCGTGAAGTGTTAAATGAAGAACGGGTACAGCGTTACTTGTTGGAGCTGGAGACACTGTTCAACAGGTATGAAAGCGATCAGGAAAAAATACAGCAATTGAAAGCCCTGTTTACTTATGCTCAGGAATTGGTGTCCTGAGCTGGCATGGCTTACCCATAGGGTGCTGCCAGCTTGACGGCGTTCAGACAAAAACTCATAATCCCCCCCACTATCAGGGGTGTCCGAACAGGGCTGAGATGCACGATATCGTGCGAACCCTTCACAGCTGATCCGGATAATGCCGGCGGAGCGAGGAGCATCATGTTCATCGGCGCACAAGTGTCGTTATACCCTATGACGTCGGATTTCATCCGGGTCATCCTGTCCGGGCTCGAAGCCCTGTCCCCCTGGCGTGACCAACTCAGGATCGAAACAGATGATATGTCGACCCTGATGGTGGGCGCGCCCGAGCCGCTTTTCACTGCAATCCGCGATCTTTTCGCACGTGTGGCGCGTGAGCCGGCACATGTGACCCTGCATACCACGATCTCACGCGGTTGCCCCGGCGAACCCGACGAGCCATCCTGTCGCTGCGACGCACTGACCGTGGAACAAAACTTATCGCTTGTCGAACGGCAGGCCCTTGCACTGGCAGCCATCAATGCTGCACCGCGCCTCGGGGTAAAAATTGACGTTCAGTTCTCGCTCTATGTGATGGGACAAGACCGCCATATGGATGAGATATACGGTTGCATTGACTTCCTGAAAAACTCCGGCACTTTCCTGCGTTCAAAAAACTTTTGTACCCGGTTGAGCGGTGATGCGGGAGCCGTGTTTGAGACGGTGCAACAGGCCTTCCTGCGCTTTGGCCCGGCTAGCGGACATGTGACCATCGACCTTACGGCCTCTGCCAACAGTCCTTCTGCGCGCTAATCATGGCTAGTGTTGTTGGTGGTGACACACGTAAACCCGCACTTGAACGCGGTTTTGCCTGCCGCTGCTTGTGTATTAAAACTAACGTTGACATCCTCCCCGCCCTAAAGGGCGAGGATTCCTGCCGCGTTCAGACCGCAGCCTGACTCGCCTCGGTGGGTTCCTGCTTCATCGAGCGGCCTAAGGCTGCCATCTCTCCACAGGCTAACGCGGCGTGCCCCGACGCTAAAATATTACCAGCGCCATTGATATCGGCGTTCGCGCTATATCCACATTACAGACACTTGAACTGACTTTGTGTCTGCCGGTTCTCTTTCGCTGTATGACCACAGCAAGCACATTTTTGACTCGTATAGGCTGGGTTTATCACCAATACCTGACCACCCCGCCAAAGCTGTTTGTACTCACGCTGTCGGCGAAGCTCATGCCAACCCTGATCTAATATCGAACGGTTTAAGCCGGATTTTGCCCGAACGTTGCGACCGTGCTGGCCTATCGTACCCGAAGCTGACGTTGACATGTTGGCAACCTTCAGGTCTTCAATCACGATCATCGCGTGGTTTTTGCTGATTGTCGTGCTGACTTTATGAAGGTAGTCGCGGCGGACATTACCGATACGAGAATGCAGGCTCTGTACTTTGCGTTTTGCCTTCTTCCAGTAGTTGCTGAACTTCACCCTGCGGCTCATTTCACGCTGGCGTTTGGCGAGTTTCTTCTGGTTGGATTTAACGCTATTTACAGGCTCAAAAACCGTGCCATCTGATAGCGTAGCGAGCTTCGCTACGCCCGCATCAAGCCCCACCATCGATGTTGAGGCATGAGCCGGTTCAGTGACTTCGTATTCCGTCTGAATGCTGATATACCACTTACCGCATGACTGGCTGACGGTTACGTTTTTCACCTCACCCACAACCTCACGGCTATTGCGGTAGCTTATCCAGCCCAGTTTTGGCAACGATATACGGTTATTGACCTGAGCGAGTTTCACGCCCTGCGGATAGCGGAATGCATCACGTTGATCGCGCTTTTTAAAGCGTGGAAATGATGCCCGTTTCTGGAAGACGTTTTTATAGGCGCGTTCAAGATCTTTTAAAGCCTGTTGCAAAGGCTGAGATGGGGCTTCTTTCAACCACTGCGTTTCGGGTGTTTTTTTCCACTCGACCAACCACGCTGCCATTTTTACACAGGTAAGGTATTTGTTACTCGCCTCATGATTTTCATTCTGCAACGCCAGTGCGCGGTTAAAAACAAAACGACAAGCCCCAGCGAAGCGCCGCATATCACGCGCTTGCTGACCATTTGGCCTTAACTGGAATTTAAAGGCTTGTCGTCGCTTCATACCCACAATTACACTCTTGGCCTATGACAAAAGAAATTGATATTCGTCGAGGAAGACATTGCACTTTCCTGATGCATGTTCACTTGGTCTTTGTTGCCAGGCATCGACGCAGAGTATTTGATCAGGATGCTATCGAGAAGTTACGCAGCTACTTTGCTGGCGTATGTACAGATTTTGACGTTGAGCTGGTTGAGATGGATGGAGAAGGTGATCAGGTTCATTTGTTGGTCAACTACCCACCAAAATTAGCGGTATCCAGTTTGGTTAACAGTCTTAAAGGGGTGTCCAGTCGATTGCTTCGTCGTGATCGCCCAGACATTGCCACACGGTATGACTACAAAGGCGTCCTGTGGACTCCGAGCTACTTTGCCAGTCGTTGCGACGGTGCGCCAATATCCATCATCCGTCAATACATTGAGCAACAGCAAACACCTGGTTAGGTGGTAGACCGCGCCTTATCCCCGCCCTGAAGGACGGAGGTTTACGGCGAACTGGATAAACTGACAAAATAGTTGCAAACTAAAATCCCCAGTATGGAGGCCAGGGATTTACGGCACCATCGGGTAAGAGAGTAGCTGATATCCAAGTACCACGGCAGCATAGAACGCAATTGCGACAATACTGATACAGGTTCCACATGATATAGGCCGGGCGGATCGACCTGTTCCAAGATAATGTGTCTCAAGTACGATGATATTAGCGGCAGGAGGCAGTAAACAGAATAAATAAAGCGTTGCCGGATTATCCATAATAAGGGTTTGATGGGCTAAATGTGCAATGATTAATAGCAACGTAATGAGAACAAACAGGATACATGCTCTCTGGACAAAAAGGCGTATTTCACACCGAAGATCGTTTAAGATAATCCTGGTTTTAGACAACCATATCCCGAGAACAACCATGCCAAGAAAGCTCATTAAAAATTTTGCAACTTCGTATATATCGTCAAACCACAGCGTGATTTTCTGGCTAAATGGAATAAGAAGTACACCAATAACTAATGCGACAACAGGGGGCGTTTGCAGTAATTTTATGAGGCTGAATTTATTACCTGACAGCATTCCGGCCCCAACAGAGTTGCCAACGATAGAACTACCCACATAGGCAGCAATAATAATAGTAGCAGCATCATTACCAAACAGTGCAGTGGCAACCGGCAGTCCAAGCCATCCAATGTTCAAATAACTAAAGCATAGATTCATGACCGGATCACGGTTAATGTATCGTCCAGCGGTAAGCATGACGAGCATAGTCAGCGCAGTGGTGATTATGACAGTACCCATACTGCCAAAACGGGTTGAAATGTTAAAGATGATCACGGCAGGGATCACCAGTCTGGTTAATAGCAAGGATGCGGCAGATTTAACATCCCACGCTCCCCTGCCAATCAACCAACCAACAAAAAGGTAAATTACCGGAAAGAAAATAGTCATATTATCTCCTTAATACCATCCCTGCTGATTTCTACCACCCACTGTTTAGCCCATGTCCCGGCACAGCGCGCATTAAACCAGAACGCATTGGTGGAAAATAAGCACCCTTTATTGAGCGGACCAATATTATAAAGCCCAGATATGTTATTCCCTTTCACTCTACACTGGTACGTCGTAGCGTTGATATTAATTCCTCCGCAGGGATGACTTTCAATAAGGCCTCGCCTCAGCATATTTTCCAGTAGTGGCTGTTGCATCAGTTTCAATGTCAAATTACCACCGGTTCCATCCCAAAAATTGCTGGATGCCAAAGTACCTGAAGTGGTCTGTACAATAAAACGGTTATCACGATAGAAAGGATGCGATATAGCACGATGAAATTGCAAACGTCCTACCGCCGACGCTTCCACAAGCTCTGAAAAAACTTCTTGTGGAACAGGATGACGCCATGCCGCCCATAGTGCTCCATAAACTCTTAAGAATTTTTGTCTTTGGATTAACGACATAGCAATCCAAAGTTTGTGCATATAGGGTCGGGTGGAAACAAGTACATCTTGCCAGGGCAGATTACTTTTTACTGCACGATTTAAGAGAAAATGGAAATACTCAGTGTGCCTCCCTGAATGTAAAAGATTCATCGCTGCTTTAAATTCCCCAGATGCTCCGATAAGAGCAAATTCCTTGCGTAATAATTTTAAAAAGACCGAAAGGATATCTATCGAACCAACACTGCCAGTCTTTATATTTTGCCAGTTTAGATATTCAGGAACATATATATTTTTTTCAGAAATACATGTGGGCATATAGCCACTACGTGAATAGAGAAATATATTCCTATTGCTTTTATTATATGAATAACGAAAAGAATCAATAGCGGTTAGACCACTCCCTGCAACAATAATTGATTCCTTAGACTCAGGAACAAACTGTGAAAAATGGTTAATAAAACCAGGTAAATCTCTAAACTCAGGAAAGGAATCAGCAGATAAAGCACCGAGGCACATGACAATTCGGCGAGAATCTACAGTCTTCCCTGTATCATCCGTCAAAGTATAACCGTAATTATTATTGCTGATATCTATTACACATTGCTTATATTCTGTAACCGATATTTTTTTTGCATGGATAATTTCGTGATAAGTCTGACGAATAAAGTTAGAGTATTTTAATCGGGATGGCCATATCTCGCAAGAATTAAAATTAGAGAAAAGCCATTGTTCAAATCTATCTGTCTTACCAGGAGAAACCGCCAACATGCCAGGTGGTGTATTTACTTTATGGATCAAATCGGCGTCACCAAAAGCCTTACCACTGGCAAAACTGTCGGATGGGTTAAAGAGGGCTATTTTGAGTTTTATATTCTTTAATTTATACACTTCGTCCTGAATTTGGCTTAGCAAACTGACACCTGTTGCTCCAAGCCCAACGATTGCAATGTCATACATGATAACTTTATCCTATAATACATATATTACATACGGATTATGTATAGTAATTATTTTAATCTTCAGCTAACAAGACTTATTCTAAAAGCCATGGAATTGCAAAAAAATGACTTATTTTTTAATGAAATAAATATTAAAATGAAAAATGATGATGGCATCAATCATTTCCTGTTTTTTTGGTTAAAGAAATATAAGCAGTCACCCCCGTATATTCCAGCACCAGTGATAACAATAATTTTATTCACAAACCTACCTCTCAGACGTTTCCTTATGACGGATTATTACCGAGACACTACTTTTTTAATGGTATAGAATGAAGTACCGTTTATTAAAATTCTTACTGGACCATTATGAGCAGAGGTAAAACACCGATCCCTCTGGATTTACCGCAACCAATAAGGTTGGGAGCAAGCAAGGGCGAAAAACAACCTGCTATATATGAGGCGCTACGTGAAGCAATTCTTAAAGGGCTGTTAAAATCGGGTGAGCATCTACCTGCAACGCGAACTTTGGCTAAACGCTGGCAAGTATCGAGAGGAACCGTTGAGGCAGTCTTTGATCGATTAAGACAAGAAGGCTATATTGTAAGGAAAAGCGGCTCTGGTTCTATCGTTTCAGCCATAGTGCCAGATACCATGCTCAAAGTATCCTCGCTATCACATTCTTCATGGAAGAAAACAGCGTTAACTGATTTACAGAACATTGATAATGATCCTGATATCGAACCTCACTTAACCTATAATATTCCTTTTATTGCTCGAATGCCGGACCCATCATTATTGGACCTGAAATCCTGGGGGAATGGCCTTATACATTCCATGGAGAAACTTCGCCCACAAGAACTGGTTACCGGTCGTACTTTTGGCTTTCCTGGCCTGCGGTACCAGATAGCCAAATATCTTCGGACATACAGAGGGATACCTTGCGAAGCAGATGATATCATTGTAACTAGCGGGATCAGGAGCGCTACCGAAATGGTAGCTCGCATTTTATTATCTCACGGAAATGTAGCGGCCGTTGAAGATCCTGGCTATTTTTGGTCCAGAAAAATTCTGGAGGATACAGGCGCGAAACTGGAATATATCATGGTTGATGACCAAGGTATAAATGTCGATGAATTATCTCTGCATGATAACATTAAACTGGTTTATGTCACCCCTGCCCATCAGGCCCCGCTTGGGATTACCATGTCTGCAACCCGCAGACTGGCCCTTTTGGATTGGGCAGAGAAAAATAATTCTTTTATTATAGAGGACGACTACGACAGTGAATTTAATTATAATGCATCACCCTTGCCCGCAG
Source organism: Enterobacterales bacterium (assembly GCA_015655145.1). Classification (GTDB taxonomy): domain Bacteria; phylum Pseudomonadota; class Gammaproteobacteria; order Enterobacterales; family Enterobacteriaceae; genus JAATFO01. The sequence continues at coordinate 8,544 of JAATFO010000038.1, forward strand.
TAAAAGCGATTGACAAAATAGACCGTGTTATTTATTGTGGTAGTTTCAATAAAACTCTTTTTCATGATCTTAGAGTTGGATTTTGTATTATTCCAAAAGTGTTACGACGAAAATTAAAAGAACATCTGGGGTTTACCTGGCGCAGAGCTGGGCTGATTGAGCAGATCGGCGTTTGCCGATTCATTACAGATGGTCTTTTTTACAAACACCTCCGTTTTGCCCGACAAACCTATCAAATCAGGCGTGATTTACTCATTTCCTGTCTGAAATCATCCACTCAAATGGAACTAAAAATAACGGGTCAACATGCGGGCTTTCATTTTATATTATGGTTGCCAGAAGAAACTGAAGAGGATTTATTTTGTTCAGAGGCAAAAAAGAGAGGCATTAATCTACAACCACTCCATATATTCAGTCATCGCGTAAAATGTCCATCTGCGGTTTTAGTTGGATACACCTCACTGACAGAAAGTAAAATAAAACAAGCGGCGATAATATTGGGAGAATTAATTAATACCTTTATGATAAAAAAAAGATAGCCGAGGGGTTATTGATCATTCTTTGGCTATTTCCCTGAGACTGAGTTCTGCTAGCAGCCTCCTCAACATCATCTCCCTTTCGTCAAAAAAAAGAGATAACCAGTACCGTATTCTGATGGAAGGACGCTATCCATCAATTTGATAAACAGGACAGGTACCATGAATGTATGATGATATCAGAGCAGGTCATGCATAGCGCAGAGATTCATAAATGCATTCAATGGGCGTAATATTTTCAATGGCGCTTCTAACGTTCATCTTCAGCTTTAATTATCCCGACGGAACCATTCAGTTGCGACCCGGTATCAAGCGGGGGATCATATTAGACGGTCCTGACAGCTATCTACAAGCCGAGTTTATTAATGCGATAAATGAGCTGACTCAGGGTTATACCTAACTTTTGTGCCGCACGTGATTTATTGCCAGCCGAATGGGATAGCGCGGCCAGTATTGCCTGAGCATCAACGTTATCGACACGCCCGCTCAACGGCAGCGATACCACGCCATTGGCCGACAAAGGCGTCACTGGATCAGCGGAAATCGGCACATCGCCTGCTTCGCTGGCGAGGATCAGTTCAACATCTGCGGCCTCGACCTGTGGCGATTCCGACAACAGAATCAACCGATTAATCACATTCTGTAACTGGCGCACATTCCCAGGCCAGGGATAACGAATCAGTGTGGCCAGCGCCTCACCGGAGCAATGAATCTGGCGCTGGAAGCGCAGACTGCCCTCTTCGATAAAATGCTGGATTAACGTCGGGATATCCTCCGGACGCTCACGTAAAGCCGGTAACCGTAACGGGACCACATAAAGCCGGTAAAAAAGATCTAAGCGAAATTGCCCTTCCGCCACCCGCTGACGCAAATCCTGATTGGTTGCGGCAATAATCCGTACATCAACCGGGCGTTCCTCACTGCTGCCAATACGACACACGTTTTTTTCCTGCAATACGCGCAACAACTTGGCCTGTAAATTCAGGGGCAATTCACCAATTTCATCTAAAAATAGCGTGCCATGATCGGCTTTTTCGAAATAACCGGCTTTCGCGCTGGTCGCACCCGTAAAGGCCCCTTTTTCATAGCCAAACAATTCCGCTTCGAACAAATTTTCCGGTACCGCCGCACAGTTCAACCGAATGTACTTATTGCTGGGGCGCTGACTGGCAATATGCAATGCACTGGCAAACAGCTCTTTACCGGTACCTGACTCACCAATCAAAAGTACCGTTACATCGCTGGTAGCGACTTGCTCAGTCTGACGAATGGCGGTACGAATTTTAGCGGAGTTGCCAAAAATGCCATATTTTAATGTATCCAGCTTCAATGCCTGACGTAAGGTGCGATTTTCATGTTCCAGCGCCACGGTATGCATCTGTACACGTTCAGCAATGAGATCATCCACCCGTAGCATTTGGCTGATGTGGCCGGCCACTTCGCGCAAAATTTCAATATCCGCAGTCAAATTCCGCGATATACCGCGGAAACGATTGGCGCAAAAGACTCCCCGACAGTGCCCGCCAGTCAAAATTGGTACGAAAAACATAGAGGTCACACCGCCAGGCAACGCCTCGCGCGCAACAGACCGCCACAGATAATTAGGTTCGGAGTCAATGTCCTGCACAATCGTCATTTGCCCCGTGACAAATACTTTGCCGGTGACACCTTCGTCCGGACGCAAGATACCACGGGCTTTTTCCTTCTCAGTCAAACCGTAAGCGCAGCGGATGGATAACAATTTACTCTGGTCGTCATACATAAACAGCCGTCCGCGATTCAGCCCCAGTATTTCTGACAAAAGATGGAAAATCTCACGCAGGCTGTCGTCAGTATCACTATACCGGCTGAAAACCTTCGCCACTTCCCGGCGAAAAAATAATTCGTGCTGGGTCCAGTCCACATTCACATGGACATCAGCAGTGAGCGCGGCCCGGGCGGAAGAGACCGGTACAGGGCGGGAGGGCTTCATCAGCATTCCTTTTTAGGCAAGAGGGACAGAATGAATCACTAGCCAGCTTTATCCTCAAAATTATTAATAAATTAATAATTTGTCAATAAATTACCACTATCTGAACCGACCCCGCTGATCTGTTGATCATATTTACCGAGTAAAAAAAGAAACAAAAAAAATTACTCATTTATTAACATGCGGTTAATAAACAAAACTCATTAACACCTCTCATTGGCCCGAATGTTGCTTATTAACTACAGCAACTTGCTCGTGCGGCTGATTTAACAACAGGATTTGATAATGAGCCGGTACAGAGAGCATTCAGGCAATACCGAACACTGCGTTAATCGGGTGTCAATCAATATGAAGGGTACAGTATGCAAGCAATGGTAATCGACCCCGGTTTTACCGGCCCTAACAAAGCCACTCCTTCGGTGGTCACCCTGACTGGCCTGTGTAAATATTTCGGCACCGAAGTCATTTATGAAGATTTTAATTTTGACTTTAAATCTGGTACTTTCACCTCGATTTTCGGCCCCAATGGATGCGGTAAATCCACACTGATCAATATGATGGCAGGACTGATACCCTATGATCGGGGGCAGATACTGTATGACGGGCGTGACGTCAGTCAGGCTAATATTGGTTATGTTTTTCAAAATTACCGGGAAGCCTTATTCCCCTGGTGGAAAGCCTATGAAAACATTGAATATCCGCTAAAAATAAGAGGTATGAGCGCCAGTCAGCGCAGACAACGCGTAAATGAACTGATTGACCAGTTCGACATTAAATTTGATCTTAACCGTTATCCTTATGAATTCTCTGGTGGGCAACAACAACTGATTTCGATATTGCGTGCGCTGGCACCCAATCCGGAAATTGTTTTTCTCGATGAGCCATTTTCCGCCCTGGATTATGAGATGACACTGTTTATCCGTGAGAAGCTGCAGACAATATTCAGTCAGAATAATATTGCCATGGTGCTGGTCTCTCATGATCTGGAAGATGCGGTATTTTTAGCCGAACAGATCCTGATGCTCAGTAAAAGGCCCACCCAGGTGGTTGACGTTGTGCCATTTACACTTCCCTATCCGCGAAATGACCGCACCGTGCTGGCACCCGAGTTTATTGAAGCAAAGCGGCGCTGCCTTGAAATTTTTCAGCAGGAGGTGCGCAAATGAACCCGCGTACGCCTTTTATTGCTTCACGCTTTTTTCGTCCCGGGATTATCGGGCCAGTTCTGCTGATTCTGTTATGGAGTGTGGCGCATTCTGCCCATTGGGTGAACCCAACGTTATTACCCGGACCGATGGAAACGTTCTCCGCGTTTATCCAAAGCGTAACCGACGGATCGCTGTGGGCCGATTTTATCCGCACGGTCCTCCGGACGGTTTACTCCTTTCTGATTGCCGCAATTATCGGTATTCCGCTGGGGATAATCATTGGTTCAAATACCGTTATCTATCGCAGTGTAGAATTTATTATTGATTTTTTCCGTTCGACCCCAGCCACCGCATTATTTCCGCTTTTTTTGCTGATATTTGGTATCGGCGAGGAATCTAAAATCGCCATTGCGGCTTTTTCCGCTTGTCTGGTGGTGTTGTTTAATGTGGCCTATGGCGTGATGAATGCCCATCAAACCCGCATCCTGGCCGCGAAGGTGATGGGGGCATCCCGCTGGCGTATATTACGCGATGTGCTGTTGTATGAATCTTTACCACAAACCTTTATTGGATTGAGACTGGGTGTGTCTTATTCGCTGGTAGTGATTATTGTCGCCGAAATGTTTATCGGCTCATCCACCGGGATGGGGCATCGTATTATTGATGCCCAGCAAGTTTATAACCTTGCTGAAATGTACAGTTCTATCATTGTCACCGGTTGTATCGGTTATATCATTAACCTTTTTTTCCTTTTTTTCGAACGCCATTTTATTAAATGGTCTGGCAAATAACACTACCGCAGAAGGAATTATTATGAAACGAGTCAGATTGCTGGCGCTGGCAACTCTCACCGCCCTGTCATTTTCTTCGCTTTCCGCGCGGGCAAATGAAAAGGTCACTATTGCCTGGTTGCCGATTATGCAGACTACGGCATTTTATATTGCCATGCATGATAAATTATTTGAGAAAGCGGGTCTGGATGTTACCGCCGTTAAATTTGAAAGCCCTAACCAAATTATCGATTCACTGGTGTCCGGCCAGGCCGATGTGGGTGCCCCGGGTTCAGCGGGAGGCATCGCAGTATTAGCCGAGTCACGTTTTCCCGGCACCTTTAAGGTGTTTGGTTTGCAAGGGGGAAGCATTAAGTTCAATCGTATCAATGATGGTCTGATTGTCGCCAAAGACGCGTCAATTAAAAGCTTCGCTGATCTAAAGGGCAAAAACATGGGCCAGTTGCCAGGCATTCAATGGCGAACCATAGCCCGCTATATGGTACGTCAGTCGGGCCTGGATCCAGATAAGGACGTGCATTTACAAGATATTGCGACTGGCCTGCAAGTTCCTTCGGTGGTATCAGGCAGTGTGGATGCCACCCTTTCCCTTGAGCCAGTTGGGTCAATCGCAGTGGCGGATGGTGTGGCCAAACGGGCACTGACCAATCCCGCCGAAACGTTGATCGCCGATCCGTTCTATTCCGGCGTCTCATTGTTAACCACTAAATTTATCAAAGAACGCCCCGAAACGGCCAAAAAGGTGGTCGCGGTACTGGATGACGCCACACGCCTGGCAAATACCCAATTTGATCAATATCGTCCGGTTTTCGCCGACTATACCCCGATAAAAAAAGATCAGGTGACGCTGGTGGCACAGCCGTATCTGCGCGCCTGGCAGGACATTGATGCCACTGATATTCACTCCTTTCAGGCGCTGGTGAATGTCTTCGAGAAAGAAGGCGTATTAAAACAGCACATGGATGTCAAACCGTTGATCCTCAGTAACCAGGACTTTGCCAAGTGAGAAACGCTATGCCTATATCATTTAACGCTGCCGTTGTGCAGACCCTTGCTGTATTGGGTGATCTGCAAGCCAATATTGGGCTGGTCACCGCGAGTGTGGAAGAAGCCATCAGACAGGATGCCAGACTGATTGTATTTCCTGAATGCATGAACACCGGCTATTTGTTTGATTCAGCCGAACATTGCCGGCAACTGGCCGAGCCGGTAGACGGCGTATTTTGCCAGGCGCTGGCCACGCTGTGCCGTCACTATCAGGTTTATATCGCCTCCGGCATTACCGAACTGGGCCATGACGGCAAAATTTATAATTCAGGTGTGCTGTTCGATCCTGCCGGTGACCTGATCTGCCACTATCAAAAACAGTTTCTCGCCACCCATGACCAGAACTGGTTCGACGTTGGGGTGAAAGGCAATCCCTGGGTGGATACCGAACTGGGGCGGCTGGGGCTGTTGATCTGTTTTGACGGACGTATCCCGGAGATTGCTCGTTGCCTGGCGGCACAGAATGTCGATGTAGTGATCGATATGGCAAATTTCTTCGCCATGGATCAAGCCGAGATGTGGGTACCTGCCCGGGCCTACGAAAATGGTAGCTGGTATGTTGCCGCCACCAAATCCGGGGTGGAACGCAGTATTTATTATCCCGGCGGCAGCATGATTGTCGACCCACAAGGTCGCGTGCAAGCCAAAATACCTTATGATACGCACGGTGTGACCACCGCCCGCATCACCGTTGGCGCTGGCGACGAAAAACAGTGGCAATTTGGCGGTGATAAAATTGCCGACCGCAGGCCGGAAGCTTATTCGCTGATCACTCAGCCCTTTGCCAGCACGCCGCTTGCCTCATTACTGGGTGAAGCGCTGATCCCGGAAGAGAGTACCGTCAAACTGGCAGCGGTACAGGCTCATGTTAGTGAACAGCACAGTCTGGATGACGCGCTGGCCATGGTTGAACATGCGGCACTGCTGGGCATTAAGGTGATGGTATTACCTGCCTGGTTCGCGGCACCGCACTGGCGCCTGAGCGCCGGCGAGGCCCACCAACTGGCTGCAGACAGTGAGGCCACGACTGCGCGGATTGCGGCGTTGTGTCAGCGTTATAGCCTTATCGTTGCCCTGCCAACCGTCAGTGAACAGCCGGGGAAATTGCTGCCGGAAATGCTACTGGTTGGCCCACAAGGGATTATTGGTCGCCAGGCTCAGGTGCATGCTAACCCTGATACCCGCACATGGGCTGGCGTGGCAGAGGAAGGTTTCACCGTTTTTGATACCGATTTTGGTCGTATCGGCCTGCTTAATGACTATGATGGCATGTTTCCAGAATCCACGCGGGTACTGGCCTTACTGGGTGCAGAAATTGTCCTGTGGAGTTGTGCATGGCAACATCCAAACCAGAGAAACCTGCTGGCTGTGACCAAAGCCGAGGACAACCGGCTATTTATCGTCTGCGCCAACCGTTGCGATACTCCCTTCCCCGGTGGTTCATTTCTTATTCCTCCGGCAGGATTCCCGTCATGGGATGTGAGTCAACTGTTGCCGCCAACGACGCGTTGGGGCGCAGTGACACCGATGTACGCCAATCGCGCGCTGGCACGGCAAAAAGAGATGATCCCGGGTGTCGATATGGTGCGAAACCGCCGCACCGACAGTTATGGCGTGCTGTTGGTTAAGCCTTAAGCGTTGGCGAAACTGCGTCATTGATCATTATACTGACGGGATCAGGCGCCAGGGTTTAACACGAAAAATAGCGAATTATTGGCTAAATGAAATATATTATCAGTATAGAGAGATAAGATTTATTACATTATTTTAATCGCTAAATGAATGCCCCTTTGTCATTTTGACAACGGTACCCTATTGTCAATTTAATAAAGGGTTATTCGCTGATTTTATGATATTAAAAACTTATATTAACTGGCGCTACTGGTACCGTAGGTTTGCACACAGAGAACCTACAGAAACTGGCGTTAACTTGCAGTAAACAAAGTTTTTTTCCACGACCCCTGACTAAAGCGGCAAGTAACATAGTGCGAATGGAACAGGTTCTGACAATATTAATGTGTTAACCACGCCGCTATTTTTAGAAGACCAATGTTTACATTGAGTCTGCACTATATAACGCATCTATAAAATCGGGGTATTACTATCTTAATCCCCCACACTCTCCGGCGTTTTATACCGTACGGAGATCGAAACATATTATTGGAGCCAACATGAAACCAGTTGTCGGATTGATCATCGGTGCCACGCTACTAAATTTGTCAGTTTCGTCCGTTCAGGCTGCGGAAGCGTTAACCCATATTAAAGTCGGCCATATGGTGGCGCTGGATATGGCACCCCTTTTTGTTGCCAAAGAAAGCGGCTGTTTTACCCGCCAGGGACTGGATGTGGAAACGGTTTTTTTTGCGAACCCTGGCGACAACAATGCCGCACTGGCTGGGGGTGCGATTGATTTCAGTATCAATGCCTTTACCCTGCCATTTTTTGCCGCCAATAGCGGTGTGCCCATCCGGGTTATTTCCGCCGCAGGCGGCTGGGGCATTATGGAAGTGGTGGCTCAGGCAAAACTGGGTTTGCATAGCATTGCGGATTTAAAAACGTACATCCAACAGCATCCTGGCAAGCCCGTGAAGATAGCCACGTTGCAAGGGGATACGCTGGAACTGATCCTTGACCGGCAATTTGCCAAAAATGGTATCGATCCAAAAAGCGTGCAGTTGGTCTATTTCAACGATTTGCTGGGGATGGTCGAAGCTTTTCGCAGCGGACAAGTGGATATTCTGAGCCATATCAAACCGTATACCACCGATATGGAAGTCAATAAAGGCTCCACGGTGTTAACCAACAATGCAGAAACCTGGTCACTTCACGCCCCTAATACGGTGGTAAGCGTATTGGATAAAACACTGACTCATCGTGCCCCCGTGGTCAGGAAGTTTCTTAGCGGCTTGGTTTGCGGCGCGGATATGATTAATAAACATCCTGACCAGGCCGTAAGTTATCTGGATAAAGGACACTATTTCCGCGTCTCTCCGGCTGTTCTTTCCCAGGCGTTCAAATCTGCTCCCGCGCCAATCAGTTTTACGCCTGATCTGGCCTCAATCCAAAGCGTGGTCGACGATATGGCTAAACTCGGTTACATCAAAGGCGGCGTGCGCACCGAGGATATTTTCCGTCTGGATATGATCCGGAGTCTGGAGAAAAAATGAGTCTGATAAAAAATCGCACTAACCGTTACCTGCCGGTGCTGGTCGGTACCGCGTCTATTGCTTGTCTGGTGCTGATGTGGGAGTACTTTGCTGGCAGTAATACCTCAGCCCTGGCGGCGGTATTACCGCCACCCAGCCATTTTTTGGGGGTGATTGCACAAAGTGATTTCCGCATCGGAATGGGGAGCCAGTCAACGCCGGTGGGCATGTCGGTACTTGCGACCTTTATGCGTGTCTTCAGCGGGTTATTTATTGCATTTATCGCCGCGATAATCACTGCGATGCTGCTCAGCCTGTCGAAAGTCGTCACCTGGGTGCTCAGCCCAATCATCTACCTGCTGTCGCCCATTGCGCCTATCGCCTGGATCCCAGGCGCCATAACCCTGCTAGGGATTGGCAATGCGACCGCCATTTTTATCGTTTTTATGGGCGTGTATTTTATTCTGACCATTGGCACCCTCGCTGAAATCCGTCGACTACCGGAAGAATTTCATATTGTCGCCGACGATCTCGGTGCTGGCCCCTGGCAACGCTGGTTGTGGGTGGTACTGCCGGCAATTCTGCCCGGCACGTTTACCCTGTTACGTACCAATTTTATCGCCGCATGGATGGCCGTGTTAGTGGCGGAGATGGTCGGTCTGCATGATGGCATGGGCGCCATCATCATGATGGGACGTAACCTGTTTAATAACGATCTGATTATGTTTGGCATGGTGATGATTGGGCTGTCAGGTTTTGTGGTTGATCGTATTTTGGCCTTTATTGGCAAACATCTGTTGTGGTGGAGGGTTTCATAATGGATGTCAATGTCGCCAGCCCATTGTTTCAGATTGAAGATTTCAGCGTCATTTACCCTGGGGCGACGCCGTTAAGTCACCTGAACCTGACAATCCGACGGCATGAAATCACCTGCCTGTTGGGCAAATCGGGATGTGGTAAAACCACCCTGCTCAAAGCACTGGGTGGATTTACCGCTGGCAGTACCGCAGGCGATATCCTGTTTGATGGCCAGCCGCTGACCGGACCGAACAGGAACAGCGTGATGATCTTCCAGGAAAACAATCTTTATCCCTGGTTGACGGTTAAGGGCAATGTCGCGTTTGGATTGCGCTTTTCCGCACCCGAATTGTCCCGGCAAGAACGTGATAACCGGGTGCTGGCCATGCTGGAAACAGTGGGGTTATCTGACTCGTCCCGGCGCTTTCCTCATCAGTTATCCGGTGGGATGCGCCAGCGAACCGCGATCGCCCGGGCGCTGGTGGCCGATCCAGAAGTCTTGTTGCTCGACGAACCTTTCAGCGCACTGGATATCAGCCTGCGCAGGCGAATGCAGGGATTACTGAAACAGTTATGGCAGGAAACCCGGATGTCGATGGTCATGGTCACGCACAATATTGAGGAAGCAATGACTGTCGGCCAGCGGATCATTGTGCTGGGCGGGCAACCGGCTACCATCCTGCTGGAACAGGATACCGATGCGGAACATTTCAGCGATCGATATTCAACCGAGTTCCTTCATCTGCAACAACAAATCGAATCCATCATTTATTGAGGAGTAACGATGAACGGTATCCATGATATGGGCGGTTTACATGGATTCGGCCGCGTGGACGTCGACGTTAATGAGCCGGTTTTTCATAGTGAATGGGAAAGTCGGGTGTTTTGTATCACTCAGGTGCTGGATACGCTGGGGATCTGGAACCTTGACGAACATCGTCATGAGATTGAGTTGATGAGCACGGTGGACTACCTCAGCGCGGGTTACTACGGGCGCTGGCTGTTTGCGATGGAGCGGTTGCTGGACAGAAAAGGCATCATCAGTAGCGCAGAGATGGAACACCATCTTGCTGAATACACCCGTGATGTCCGGCATTATCGCCCGCTGGATAATGCCCAGCGTCACTGGCCATTAACCGAACAGGAAAAGGTACGCTGGGGCGCGTGGCGCAAAGAATTACAGGTCACTGCCCGCTTTAGCGAACAACAAACCGTGCGGGTGCGCAATATTCATCCCGCCGGCCATACCCGGGTAACCAATTATGCCCGCGGAAAAATCGGCACCATTACCCACGTCTATGACCAGCCCTGGGTATTCCCTGACACCCGTGCCCATTATCAGGGTGAGCATGTCCAGCCGGTCTACAGTGTCCGCTTTTCGGCGCAAATCTTGTGGGGTATGCAGGCCGAAGCCGATGTTTTTAATCATATTGACCTCAGTGAAGATCACCTTGAGTCTGTGTAAAGGAAATAAACATGAGCGATAAACACAACCAGGAAAAGCCCTGGCAGGCCGTTCGCACCGAAGCGATGGAACATCTGCTGACCGTGGCTGGCATCATTGAGCCCGGCCGCGTTGATGACATTGTCCACCATTACGAGAAAAATGTCGGCCCGCATACTGGCGCACGGGTCGTGGCCCGTGCCTGGGTTGATCATGCTTTTAAACAACGTTTGCTGCAGGATGGCCTGGCCGCCTGTGCTGAATTAGGTATCGGCGGCCCGGAGACAGAGTTTCTGAACGTGGTGGAAAACAGTGCCAAAGTCCACAATGTGGTGGTTTGTACCCTCTGTTCATGCTACCCGTGGCCGATTCTCGGTTTGCCGCCAGCCTGGTATAAATCCAGCGCATATCGCTCCCGCATCGTCCGTGAGCCACGTCGCCTGCTGGCAGAAATGGGGTTGGATCTTCCTGCTAACGTGACAATCCGTGTGTGGGACAGTGTCTCGGAGATCCGCTATCTGGTACTGCCGGAACGACCCGCAAACACCGGGCATCTGGATGAAGCTGCTCTGGCGGCGCTGGTAACACGGGATTCGATGATCGGCGTCGCCAGGCTGAGCAGTCCAACAACAGGAACAACCCAACCATGAACTCATCTGAACTGCTACAGCAAGCATTAAACGATAAACATACATTGCATTCTATCGCGTTTTCCACCCCCTGGGCAGCACGAGCCTTCGGCCTGACTCTGGCCGCTGTGGAGAAAAACCTGTTCACTTTGCCGATGTTTCAGCAGGCACTGATTGCGCGGATCGCCCGCTCAGAGGCTCAGGGACACGCGATCGCCGATGAAGAACACTATTATAGTTGTTGGATCGAAGCATTAACCACACTGCTCAATCAGGCATCGCTGATCGTCCCTGGAACATTGGTTGAACAAGAGCATGAAATTCGCGAACACACCCACCAGATGCATTTACACCAGGAAGCACATTTCCCGCCACGTCCGTTGGTTATTGTGGAGGGGCAATGATTATCACTGGCGAGCCGTATAATTTCCCGCTATCAGGGGAACTGCTCCCCGCACGCACCGCATTGCTGATCATTGATATGCAACGTGATTTCTGTGATCCCCTGGGTTATATGAACCAGCGCGGTGATGATATAACTGCCGCCCGGGCGATCATTCCGGCCATTACACGAATTCGCGAGGCGGCCACGCGCGCAGGGATAAAAGTCATCTATACCCGGGAAGGACATCGCCCCGACCTGTCCGATTTACCGCTGAACAAACGACTCAAAACGGCCCGTTCTGGCGCTGAAATCGGTATGTCCGGCCCACTGGGACGTTTGTTAGTGCGGGGCGAACGCGGCTGGGATCTGGTCCCTGAACTTTGGCCGCGACAGCACGAGACCGTCATCGATAAACCGGGTACCGGCGCCTTTCATGGCACCGATCTGCATCATATTCTGGTTACCGAAGGGATCCAGAACCTGATACTCACCGGTGTCACCACCGGAGTCTGTGTTTCATCCACCGCGCGGGAGGCCAGCGACCGGGGATACGGCGTGCTGGTGCTTAGCGATTGCTGTGCCGAGCCGGATCCAGATAATCACGCCATGGCAATACAACTGCTTAAAATCGAAGGCGGTTATATGGCTACCGTTTCGACCGCCACCCAGTTTCTTGCGGCGCTAAAGGATGATGATCCCATGGTCCTTCTTGCGGCAAGGGGGAAATCATGAATAATCTTTCAGGTTTGATGCAGAATAAAACGCTGCTAAACCCCGGAGGATATTGGGCGATCATTGCCCTGAATATTGTCGCCTGGTTATGGGCAATCGCGCTGTTTCATGGCCAGACCGGATTGATCGGTACCGCGTTACTGGCGTGGATGTTTGGCCTACGCCACGCCGTTGATGTTGATCACATTGCGGCGATAGACAATGCCACCCGCAAACTGCTGTATGATGGCCGTAATGCCAGTAGTGCGGGATTTTTCTTTTCGCTCGGCCATGCATCGGTGGTGATAATCATGTGCGTGGCAGTGGCGGTAGGCACCCATGTGTTACAGCGTCATATGGGAGACATGCAGAAGGTCGGCGGTCTGATCAGCACACTGGCTTCAGCACTCTTTCTGCTGCTGCTGGCAATAGCGAATTTACTGATATTTGCCTCAGTATATAAAACATTCCGCGCCGCGCGCCGCGGCGAAACCCTCGTCGAGCAGGATTTGGAATTATTACTCCACCGTCGTGGTTTCTTCGCCCGAATTTTTCGGCCGTTATTTAATCTGATATCCCATGCATGGCAACTTTTCCCGATTGGTTTTCTTTTTGGCATCGGATTTGATACCGCAACAGAAATTGCGTTATTCGGCCTTTCGTCTTCTCAGGCCATGGGTGGAATATCTCTTCCTGTCATCATGGTTATGCCGGCTTTATTTACTGCAGGGATGCTATTAATTGATACGCTGGATGGCATTATGATGGTCAGAGTGTATCGCTGGGCATTGGTGCGTCCAATTCGAAAAATTTATTACAATATGACCATCACCCTGTTATCTGTTGTGGTCGCTTTGTTGATTGGGGGAATCGAAATATTTACTTTGCTGTCAGATAAACTTTCCTGGCATTTCCATAACAAGATCATTTTGCTGCTGACGGAAAATTTCAATGCCCTGGGCTGTATTGTCATTGTGTTATTCATTCTGAGTTGGATAAGTTCCATACTTATATACCGTGTCAAAAAATATGATCAAATTGACGTCAAGATTCTGACCAGAGAATAAAGGTAAGATAGGGTGATCCGTAACCATCAGGCATCCCCGCAGCAGAACAGGTGAGCGCCATGATTGTCAGCGATATCGATTTGAGACTGCTTAAAGTGTTCAAAATGGTGGTGGAGGCCAATGGTTTTTCGAATGCCCAAACGCGACTCAATGTCTCTCAGTCCACCATCAGTGCGCAAATGTCGCAACTTGAGGTCAGACTGGGATTTATCCTTTGTCAACGTGGACGCAGTGGCTTTCAGCTCACCGACAAAGGGAAGGAGTTTTATCACTACACACTTCAATTTTTTCAATCTCTGCAGGAATTTCAGGTGCGGACGACAGAACTCAAGGGCGTCTTAACCGGAACATTGCGAATCGGGTTTTTAGATAATGTCATTACTGATCCGGAGAATCCGCTCTGCCACGCCCTTGAAAAACTGATGTCATTGCCGCAAAACACCATTCATCTGGTTCTGGAAACCCTGTCACCTCCGGAACTGGAAAAAAAGGTCCTTGACCATAGTCTGGATGCCGCGATCGGAATTTTCCCCGGGCGCGTGCCTGGCCTGAATTATCAGGCTTTATATATTGAACGCGATATTCTGGTGTGTCGCAATGATCATCCCCTGGTGCGAGAAGACAGTACGCAACATATTATTGAGGCGATTCCCCGCACTCCTCGGGTGGTACGAACCTTTTTCGATGATAAAGAATTTCCGATACATTTATTCAATGATACCGTATCGGCCAGCGTGACCAATCTGGAAGCTTCCGCCATGCTGGTCCTGACCGGGCACTATATTGGTTTTTTCCCACAACATTATGTACAACGCTGGCTGGATACCGGTGAGCTGGTCTGCTTGATCCCCGATAAGATCAGTCGGCAGTCACAATTTGATCTGATCATTCGTGATAAAAAGACGCCGTTATCCATTGTACTGGATGCGTTTCTGCGCTGTATTTATGCTATTCGCGATGATCATAAAACATGATGGGGTCAGTCCGGGAAACAGTTTTTTTGGCAGGTGTTGCTGGATACACTGGATCCCAACAGGGATAATGAGACCGTATTCAGCGAGCAGAGAACGAAGCTGGTTAGCCAGCGCCGTTCTTTGCTCAACCATGAGCTGACGGGCATTTCGCAGCACTTTGATATCCTGCTGCTCAGCAGTTTTAACCTGAACAAAATGGATACCCGGGCGGCATGCTGTTTCACAAATCGCCAGCGCATCATTTGCATCATTTTTCTGGCTTCTTACAAAGGCTTTCACGTGCTGGGCAGGTATGAGTCTGACGTTGTATTCCATCGTTCTGAAGGTTCTGCCCCAGAAGTGCGAAGTAGAGCAGGCTTCCATCGCGATAAGCGTTCCGGGCTCGAACTGTCGAATGATATCCAGCAATTTTGAACGGGAGATCCTTTTGTTATATGCAATTGAACCATCAACCATCCAGACGCATACCTGAAAAACAGATTTGGCAATGTCGATACCAACAACTCTGATTGTGTTCATGTGATATCACTCCAGAATTAATTGCAGTCAGTAGAGTATGGCACTGGCTACTTCAGGGAAGGGCGTCCATCACATCACTACACAACCACTTCCCTGAAAAACAAACTGCCTTTTATTTATTCAATTTCTTCCGCGGAACCAGTCTGCTGACGCCAGGTTGCCACCTCCTCAGCCAGCCAGGTCACAAAGAGAGCGATCTCCGGCTTCTTCTCAGTTAACTGCGTTGTGACCAGCCAGTAAGGCCAGGGATAAGGTGCGGTGAAGGGGGTAAGCTGTATCAGCTCACCTCTTGTGATAGCATCCTGGACCAGAGAACGGCGTTCCAAAGCAATACCTTTACCGAGCCGGACAGCCTCCAGTACCAAATTCGAGTCGTTAATGCATAAACCGCCAGGCACAATCTCTTTCTCCAGTCCCGCATTGATACACCAGGTTTTCCACGACTCCATTGAAAAAATAATTTTACTCTTTGCTACATCTACCGGCGTACCAGGTAGCATACCGCCGTTATAGCAGGGCGCAGCAACGACAATAAGTTCATCGGAAAAAAGATAATGGCGTTCAATCCCTTCCCAGTCACCTTTCCCCATCCGAATCGCAATATCTATTCCTTCCTGCTGCATGCTGGTTATCGTCAGACTGGCCTGGATTCGCAAAGTGATTAGTGGATATTTTGCGCGAAACCGTTCCAGACGAGACAGTAGCCAGTGGCATCCAAAAGACGGCACCATCGCCAACGTCAGCTCCAGCATTCGCGGTTTCACTTGCACCAGTCGGGTAGCGTCAGCAATATGGCTCAGAGCCTCACGCACCTGTAAAGCGTAAAGCCTTCCTTCTTCATTAATCTGCACACCCCGACCATGACGAATAAACAGTTTTACACCAATCATGTCCTCCAGCACTTTTATCTGTTGGCTGATGGCGGAATGTGTAACGTGTAGTTCTTTCGCCGCAAGCGTAACACTGCCAAGACGAGCCACAGCTTCAAAACTACGCAAACTGGCGATAGGTGGAAAATCCGACATGCTACAACTCCGTTAATCTGCTTAATATGTCAACGCTATCATATCGCACATGGGTAATGCCTCTAATTGGTTGAATCTGATGTATAATGCTCACTTTTGAGGTTTTCTTATGGCCAGCGTTAACGTTCATTGTCCCCGTTGCAATTCAGCTCAGGTTTACCGTCATGGTCAGAACCCCTGTGGGCATGACCGCTTCCGTTGCCGTGACTGCCATCGTGTGTTCCAGCTCACTTATTCTTATGAGGCTCGTAAGCCGGGCGTTAAAGAGCAAATCGTTGAGATGTCCTTCAACGGAGCCGGTGTCCGTGATACCGCCCGGACACTGAACGTCGGTATCAACACCGTCATACGCGCATTA
>JAATFO010000139.1 GCA_015655145.1 Enterobacterales bacterium
TGGCGTATATTACGCTTTCCTCCGGGCCAGTCAAGTATTTATTTCCTGAAGCCCCGCCGGAGTGTGACCTCCGCTGACCGGTTATCCCGGGTCAGTGGGGGCGCATTATAGGGGGTTCCCGCCGGCTGACAAGTGCTTATTTCGAAAAAGAAACCGACTGTTTCTTTTTTAGGCAAACCGTACTCAAAGAGGCAATTTTTCAAGCTGTTCAAAGCCATAACGTTGCAAAATTGGCAACAGTTGCACCGTCTCGTCAGTCAATTCCATGCATAACGCCGTATTCTTTTCCGACGAATAAACTTGGGGCGCGTCATGTTCTAACAACCAGGCTATCCGTCGGGCAATCGCCGCCCCGGAATCCACCAGCCGAGTGCCTTCAGGCAGCACCTGTTGCAGTTCTGCATTCAATAATGGGAAATGAGTGCAACCCAGTACCACCGTATCCGGAGGTTCCGGCATTCTCAGCCAGGGTTGTAAAATGCGTTTAATCGCCTCAAGGGAAACAGGCTGTCCATGCAATTTCGCTTCCGCCAGTTGTACCAATTCCGCTGAACCCAGCATTTCAGTTTTGCATTCCCGAGCAAAACGCGCCACCAGTTCATGAGTATAAGCTCGACGAACCGTGCCGCGCGTGGCCAGCAAACCAACAATCCCATTACGCGTGAGCCGTGCCGCAGGCTTGATTGCCGGCACAACACCAACCACCGGGAAATCGAAACGGGCACGTAATGCCGGCAGCGTCACGGTGCTGGCCGTATTACAGGCGATCACCACCAAAGAGAGTGGATAACGCTGAACCACGGCACTGACAATATCAACAACACGGTCGACAATAAAATCTTCCGTTTTTTCACCGTAGGGAAAAGCCACATTATCAAACGCATAAAGATAGTGAAGTTCCGGCAACAGTTGTCGAATTTCATCATAAACCGAAAGCCCACCAACACCCGAGTCAAACACCAGCACGGAGGGGCGCAGATTAGAAGCTGAAAGTGCCGCTGAGGAAATACTCCCGTCCTGGAGTTTGATAGCCATACGCCGTCTCATAATCTTTGTCGAACAGATTAGCAATTCTACCACGAACCGTAAGCAGCGAAGTGATCGGATACGAAACTGCAAGATCCCATAAACTTACACCACCCAGTTTAACGGTTTCACCATTGTAATCAGATGAGTAATCTTTGTCATAGCGCTGGCCGAGATACTGATAACTCACTGAAAAATCAATATCTTTAATATTCCAGTCAAGTTGATATTTTACCTGCTGTTTTGCCCGGCGTAACAACGTTTCATTCGTTTCCGCGTTCCGGGGATCAACATAGTCATAGGAAACCGTGTGTAATACAGGGCCGGTATCGAAGGATGCCGTTGCTTCAATGCCTTTAATATTAGCTTTAGCGACATTGTAATAGCTGCTGGCCGTATTGTTGTAATCAATTAGGTTATCAATATCGTTGCGATAACCTGATATATGCCATGTCACCGGTCCACTCAGACCTTCAACACCGGCTTCCCACTGTTTGCTTTTTTCTGGATCAAGCTGGCTATTGCCACCAAACTCACTGTAAAGCTGCCCCAGCGTTGGCGCTTTGAAAGCGGTAGCATAAGTGGCGACCAATCTATATCCGTCGGCAAATGTCCATGCGCCGCTGGTTTGCCATGTCGTGTTCCAGCCAAATTGTGAGTTATCGTCGCCCCGCACCGCCCCTTCCAGCATCAGAGAACCAAACATTTGCTGGCCGGTAACATAAAGTCCGGTATCACGCAGTTCCCGGTTGTCCGCCACGTTCGCGGTGCCAGGCTCGATTGTTTGTTTCTGCCAATCCAACCCACCACTCACATGACCGTTGCCCACCCCAACGGTATTGCCCCACTGCACGTTATATTGCTTTGAATCATCCAGCGATGCCGATGTGTCGTAGCGGCCCAGTTGGGGACTGTAATTGTAGTCTTTGCTATGACTATAACTGGCAATAAGTTGTGAAGAGTAATTCCCCTGGTTGAATCTTAATCCGCTATCCCAGGTCTGGCTGTAAAGCTGACGTGTATCTACAAACGTATTGGGTTCAACATAAGTAAGATAGCCATCGTAAGCCGTGCGATTATCAAAGCCATAGCCCCGGAAAAAACCGCTGAACTGGTCGCTAAAATCATGTTCCAGCGCACCATACACTGTCTTGCTCATAAAGCCATCACGATCTGATTGTCCCGGATCGCCATAGCTATCCGGCAAACCGGCAACGACATCAATACCTTTCGTATAAGTATAATTTCCCGCAAACGTGCCACGGGTATGTTCACCCAGCATTTGCTGAGTGGATGCGTCATAACTTTGATAACCATGAGAACCGATACCGGCGGTCAATGTCGAGCCTGTTTTGCTGCGACCGGTAATGATATTGATCACCCCGCCAATGGCATCGGAACCATACACCGCCGAACGCGCGCCACGAATATATTCAATACGCTGAACCAGCGAAATCGGGATCTGGCTTAAGTCTGTTGAACCACTGATCCCAGCCTGATTCAGGCGAATACCGTCAATCAGTACTAATGTATGGCTGGAGTTTGTACCACGGATAAATATCGAGCTATTTTGTCCCATCCCACCATTTTGCGCGATATCCACCCCAGGTAACCGACGCATGACATCCGTCAGCGTTTTAGCCTGCCAGCGGTCAATGTCTTCCCGGGTAACAATGGTCGTCGGCGCCAGTACTGAGGAGGTTGGTTGAGCGAAACGGTTAGCGGTAACCACAACCGAATGGCCGTTATCCTCGGCAAAACTATTTTGCACCCAAAGAAAAGCCGCCATCGCAGCAAAAGCCAGCGATACGTTGTTTGTTCTTATCATGTTAGCTAAAGCATCCAAAAGCGTAGCAGGATGCCGCAGGCAAACGATCAATAGCACGCGATGATCGGATGAAGTGCGACGTTACACCGGCAGGTCTTCGGACTTAGAATCATTATATGGCAAAGACTTCCCGTCAAAAAGACAGTGTCTGCAGATGCGATCGCCATGACATTCCTTACCGCTGCGCGTCAGTTCCAGAATTACACTGGATTCCCTTTTAACTCAGGCATGAGGCCGGCAAACACAGTCTACAATTTAGGTGCATAGAAGTCCAGACAGCCAGCCTTCCGGAGTGAGCATGATTGACAATACTGGACATCAACGATCGAATCCCTACAATCGCCCGGCAAGTCTGTCCATTTAATCAGGAGTTAACATGACACCCGAACACTTGCCGACAGAAAACTACGACGCCCAACTGGAAGAAAAAGTCGCCCGTTTAGAACGAATGATGGCGCCATTTTCTGCTCCAGAGATCGATGTTTTCCGTTCACCAGTCAGCCACTATCGTATGCGGGCTGAATTTCGCATCTGGCATGACGGCGACGATCTCTATCATATTATGTTTGATCAACAAACACGTCAGCGCATTCGTGTCGAGCAGTTTCCGGCAGCCAGTGAGGTGATCAATCGCCTTATGCCCCAGTTGATCGGCGCTATTCGCGCTATCCCCACATTGCGGCACACATTATTTCAAATCGATTATCTGTCAACATTAAGTAATCAAGTGCTCGTTTCATTGATTTATCATCGCCCGCTGGATGATGAATGGCGGCATGCGGCAGAAGTATTGCGTAATACATTGTGTCAACAGGGTTTTAACTTGCATTTGATTGGTCGAGCCGCCAAAACAAAAATATGCCTTGACCAGGATTTCGTTGAAGAATGCTTACCGGTTGATGGTCAGAGCATGATCTACCGCCAGGTCGAGAATAGCTTCACGCAACCCAATGCGGCGGTCAATATTAAGATGCTGGAATGGGCGTTAGCCGTCACTCGGGATGCAAAAAAAGACTTACTGGAACTTTACTGCGGCAATGGCAATTTTTCTCTGGTGCTGGCGCGCAATTTTCGTCGGGTACTGGCAACCGAAATCGCCAAACCCTCAGTGGCCGCCGCGCAACACAACCTGATGGTTAATCAGATTAACAATGTGCAAATTATTCGAATGTCGGCAGAAGAGTTCACTCAGGCCATAACCGGTGTCCGACCATTCAATCGATTACAGAGTATTGATTTAAAAGATTATGATTGCGAAACGATTTTTGTTGATCCGCCGCGCAGTGGGCTGGATGCTGAAACCGTGCAGATGGTGAAGCAATATTCGCGTATTCTTTATATTTCCTGTAACCCGCAGACACTGTGCGATAATCTGGTGATGCTGACCAAAACGCATGATATCACGCGTCTGGCGCTGTTTGATCAGTTCCCCTATACCCATCACATAGAATGTGGCGTATTACTTAACCGCCGTGATTAACCATCCGAAAATCAGCGCTATCCAATGCAAAAACAGGCGTTGATATCGTGGTTATTTACGTACTTTAATGCGTAGCCCAATCCAGAAAATCAGCGCTACCATCAAAATAGTGGGGACAAAATTGGAACCGATATCTGGGTATTCCGCCCGGATAATTGCACTATACAACAAGATCCCCAGCAAGAAGAAAGCGGCAGCCAGCAGCGGCATGCCTTCGGGCATCACACTGTTCAGATAGCGCTGATGCAGGCACCATGCGGCAAGCGCGAAGGCAATTAACGGAAAAATTGAAAACGGCACAAAAGAGCTGAAAAGCACGGCAAAGGAACCATTTATCGACAACCCGGTGATAAATGCTAACAAAAGAGTTCCGTTATCGCGTGAGATTTGTTCAGTCATGTCATTATCCTTATTAGCGGCTAATCCTGCGTTTCCAGGGTAACCGTCAGCCGTTCCTGCTCACGGCGATACCAGTAGTAGGCGCCTTTGGAAATCATCCGTAACTGCAACACCAGCCGCTCCTCGAGCTTGCGTCGTTGTTCAACATCAATATCCAGTGCATCCGCACCGGCACTGAACACGATGGTCACCATCGCTTCGGCTTGCGCCTCGGTAAAGCTCCGGGGCATACGGTTTTCCAACTCGAGGTAATCTGCCAGTTCAGCGATGAAGTGCTGAATCTCACGCGCCACGGCGGCACGAAATGCCGCGGAAGTACCGGATCGCTCACGCAACAACAGGCGAAATGCATTGGGGTTATTGCCAACAAACTCCATAAAAGTCGCAACGGATGTTTTAATTACACTACCGCCTTTAGCAATGCGCTGACGTGCCTGACGCATCAATTGACGTAGCATCAGTCCGCTTTCATCAACCATTGTTAGTCCTAATTCATCAACATCACGAAAGTGACGATAAAAGGAGGTGGGGGCAATGCCGGCCTCACGCGCCACTTCGCGCAAACTCAGGCTGGCAAAACTACGTTCGGCACTGAGCTGGCTGAATGCTGCTTCAATGAGAGAACGCCTTGTACGTTCTTTTTGCTGTGCTCTGACGCCCATTTTTCCGCCTTTTTGCCTGCCAGACTGGCACTATAACAAACTTTTCAGCGCACAGTCCGGCAAACTTTGTGACCGCCTGTTAACCTCATAGCGCGCAAAAACAGGATGAAAATTGCGGATATAATTAGGATGCGCGCGGCAAAATGTTAGAATATCGTTGTGATAATGTAGATAAAGGTGGGACATATCGGTATGCAACAACCTTATGATTATGATGTCATTGTGATTGGATCGGGTCCTGGCGGTGAAGGTGCCGCGATGGGGCTGGTAAAACAGGGGGCACGGATCGCCGTACTTGAGCGCTACCATAATATCGGCGGCGGCTGCACACACTGGGGGACCATACCATCGAAAGCACTGCGGCACGCGGTTAGTCGTACTATCGAGTTCAACCAAAACCCGCTTTACAGTGACCATTCCCGGCTACTTCGCTCTTCCTTCGCTGATATTCTTAACCACACAGAAAACGTCATTAACCAACAAACACGCATGCGGCAGGGTTTTTACGAACGTAATCATTGTGAACTGCTTCAGGGTGATGCCCGGTTTATTGACGCTAATACAGTTGAGATTAAATATCAGGATGGTTCAACTGATCACATGACTGCCAGGAATTTTGTTATTGCCTGTGGTTCACGCCCTTATCACCCGCCTGATGTAGATTTTACGCATCCACGTATTTATGACTCCGATTCCATTCTCAATCTGCATCACGAACCCGGTCATGTGATTATTTACGGCGCTGGCGTGATCGGGTGTGAATATGCCTCGATATTCCGGGGTCTGAACGTAAAAGTCGATTTAATCAACACCCGTGACCGGCTGCTGGCTTTCCTTGATCAGGAGATGTCGGACTCGCTCTCTTATCATTTCTGGAATAATGGCGTCGTCATTCGCCACAACGAAGAGTTTGAGAAAATCGAAGGCGTGAGCGATGGCGCCATTGTTCACCTCAAATCAGGTAAAAAAGTGAAGGCCGATTGTCTGCTATTCGCAAACGGCCGCACCGGTAATACCGATTCGCTGTCGCTGGAAAATGTCGGGCTGGAAGTGGACAGTCGTGGCCTGCTGAAAGTCAATAGCATGTACCAGACCGCACAACCGCATATTTATGCCGTCGGCGATGTTATCGGCTATCCGAGCCTCGCGTCTGCCGCCTATGATCAGGGGCGGATTGCTGCTCAGGCAGTCATGAAAGGTGAAGCTACCGCACATCTGATTGAGGATATCCCGACCGGGATTTATACCATTCCTGAAATCAGTTCAGTGGGTAAAACCGAACAACAACTGACCGCCATGAAGGTGCCTTACGAAGTGGGCCGTGCACAATTCAAACATCTGGCGCGGGCGCAGATTGTCGGTATGAATGTGGGGAGTCTGAAAATTCTCTTCCACCGGGAAACTAAGGAGATCCTGGGTATCCACTGCTTCGGTGAACGCGCCGCCGAGATTATCCATATTGGCCAGGCGATCATGGAACAGAAAAATGGCGGCAACACGATTGAGTACTTCGTGAATACCACATTTAACTATCCCACTATGGCGGAAGCCTATCGGGTCGCGGCGCTAAATGGCTTAAACCGCCTGTTTTAACGTCGTAGACATGTATGTTTTCATGTGGTTACGTATCGTCTCTGCCAGTTGTTCATAACGGCTGCGCAGCGGCGACCCTGGGCGATAAACCAGCGCGATGGTGCGTTGCGGCTCAGGCTTATAGCATGACAGGTAGCAAACACCATCACGTACACGCTCATGTGGTACCGCCAGCGCCGGCAACAATGTAATACCGCTGCCAGCTGCAACCATATTACGCAAGGTTTCCAGACTGGTTGCGCGGAAATGCGTATCTTCGTCCGCACCGGCCTGAAAACAAAATCCCAGCGCCTGATCGCGCAGGCAATGCCCATCTTCCAGCATTAGCAATTTTTCTCCTGCCAGATCGGACATCGCGACACGTTCCCGATCATGCCAGGGGTGATCTTCATAGATTGCCAGCTTCATTGGTTCATCAAACAAGGGAACTTCAATAAAGGCTTCACTCTCTTTCACTAACGCCAGAATGGCGCAATCGAGCTTACCGTTATCAAGCTGTGCCAACAGTTGCTGTGTTTGCGCTTCATGCAGATACATTTCCAGCTTAGGAAACGTTTGATGCAGCATGGGAATAATTTGCGGCAGCAAATACGGACCAACCGTAGGAATGAGACCAATATGCAAGGGCCCCGACATCGCCTCTCCCTGTTGACTCGCCATCTCTTTCAGCACGTTAACTTCGCGCAAAACAGTGCGAGCCTGGTCCACCAGCAATAAACCCGCCTGTGTGAAAAGTACCTTACGGCTGGTACGTTCCAACAGCATGACACCTAATTCATCTTCCAGTTTACGAATTTGTCCGCTCAGCGTTGGCTGACTCACATGACAGGCATCCGCTGCACGCCGAAAGTGACGATGCTCCGCCAGTGACACCAAATACTCCAGATCACGAATGTTCATTTTACCCTCCGAACCACGTACGATAGCCCGTAGCGATAAATAAGATAGCAATCAATGGGCGCCCCTATCAAGCACAGATCACTATAATGCCGATTATTCAGCCAATGGGCACCATCATTGATGACGAGGCGAGCCGGTTTGCTTATTCGTCAAACTGATACGGGTTGACAATGCAGGAGAGAGCATACGAAAAAGCCATCACGCGGCCGCATGGACAGGCGACGACTGGGCCAGCAATAACGTCTGTTGTAAGAGAGACCATATTGCTGGCTGCATGCCACTGAAAAGCACTTTCCGGCGGAAAATTTCGCCAAAAGCCGGGAGATAATGCGCCATCCGGCTTTTGACCGTCGCTAAAACAACAGAACGGTGTCGAGGTTAGCGCTTAAGTGAGCAAAACACGTGCCGCCTTTTTAGCCGTTCAGGCGCTGTTTGGCGGCGTTCACTGCCTGCAAAACCTGTTGCGGCGCTACGCCGCCTTGTGCGTTTCGCTTATCAAGGCAAGATTGTAGCGACAAAATCAAATAGACATCGTCTTCAATGACAGGACTGAATTTTTGCAAATCCGCCAGGGTTAACGCTTCCAGCGCCACGCCCTGTTTAATCGCTTCCACTACCGCTTCACCAACAATATGGTGGGCTTCACGGAATGGCACACCTTTGGCCACCAGATAGTCCGCCAACTCTGTTGCGTTGGCATATCCCTGCTGTGCCGCATCCTGGCAACGAAGACGTTTCACCTGAATGCCTTCCAGAACCAGCGCCGCCATGTGTAAGCAATCCTCCCAGCTATCAAGCGCGTCAAACAGCCCCTCTTTATCTTCTTGCATATCTTTGTTATAGGCTAATGGCAGGCCTTTCAGGGTCATCATCATCCCCGTCAGCGCCCCCTGCACACGGCCACATTTACCACGAATAAGTTCCAGCGCATCGGGGTTCTTCTTCTGTGGCATTAACGATGAGCCTGACGTCACCCGATCAGACAATTCAACAAAACCTGCCTCACCGGTATTGAAGAAAATCAAATCTTCGGCAAAACGTGAAAGATGTACCATCCCAATCGACGCATCCGCCAGGAGTTCCAGCACATGGTCACGATCAGACACACTATCAAGACTGTTACGGGTCGCCGCAGCAAAACCCAATTCTTTCGCCAGTTGTTCACGATCAATGTTATAAGCCGTGCCCGCCAGAGCACCGCAGCCTAGCGGACTAACATCAAGACGTTTCTGCGTATCGTGCAAACGACTTTCATCACGCGCCAGCATTTCAACATATGCCAGGCACCAGTGAGCAAAGGTCACGGGTTGCGCACGCTGCAAATGGGTATAGCCCGGCATCACCGCCTCAAGGTTGGCCTCAGCCGTCGCTACCAGCGCCTGCTGTAACTGGCGGGTCGCACTGAGTAACTCACTGATTCGCGCTTTGCACCACAGTTTAAGATCGGTGGCCACTTGATCATTACGGCTACGTCCGGTGTGCAATTTTTTACCCAGCGCGCCCACTTTCTCAATTAACCGTCCTTCCACCCAGCTATGGATATCTTCCGCATCGCTGTCGAGGATCTGCTGTGGATTAGCGCGTACCTCCTCCAGCAAAACCATCAAGGCGATATCCAGTTGTTGCTGCTCATCAGTGGTCAGCACGTTAACCGTGACCAGCGCTTTGGACCAGGCAACAGAACCGACGATATCCTGCTCCACCAGACGATAGTCAAAGCGCAGCGAATCATTAAATTGCTTGAAACGTTGATCAGCCGCCTGTGTAAACCGTCCGCCCCAAAGTGCCATGTTGATACTCCATTAAGTGAATACTGCTTAAATATTAATTAAATTTCTGGCAACCGCCGTTAGCCGGGCGAAAACGCTCCCGCCCGGGCATCCAGGCTGATCAATCATCCGCCGCTTTTATTTCTTCTCGTTCAGTGCACGGATGCGTGAAGAGAGCGAGAACAGACGAATAAAACCACCCGCATGACGGTGATCGTACACTTCATCTTCACCGAAAGTGGCGAAAGCTTCCGAATAGAGACTGTTCGGTGATTTCTTCTGCAATGCCGTCACTTGCCCTTTATAGAGTTGCAGCACCACGTCCCCATTCACGTCTTGTGCCAGCGACTCCGCGGATGCCTGCAATGATTTACGCAATGGGGCAAACCAGCGACCATCGTACACCACATAAGACATTTCAAGGCCTAACTGCTCACGCCACTTGAAACTGTCGCGATCCAGAACCAGTTGTTCAACAGCACGCAACGCTTTCACCATGATGGTGCCGCCCGGGGTTTCATAGCAACCACGAGACTTAATGCCAACCAGACGGTTTTCGACGATATCAATCCGCCCCACGCCATGTTTGGCGCCAAGATCGTTAAGTTTTGCCAGGCACTGGTACGGGCTCAGCGTTTCGCCATTTACTGCAACAACCCGTCCTTTTTCTACCGTGACAGCCACCTGTTCAGGCTGGTCAGGCGCGTCCAGCGGATCAACCGTCCACACCCAGCAATCTTTGTTCGGCGCATTCCATGGGCTTTCCAGCACCCCACCTTCTGTCGAGATGTGCCAGGCGTTTTCATCCCGGCTGTATATTTTTTCCAGTGACGCCGTGGTCGGGATGTTGCGCACTTTCAGGTAATCCAGCAATGCTTCACGTGAACGCAAGTTCCACTCACGCCAGGGCGCGACGACTTTTAGCTGAGGAGCCAGTGCAGTATAGGTGGTTTCAAAACGCACCTGGTCGTTACCTTTGCCTGTGGCGCCATGACACAAGGCATCAGCGCCCACTTTTAACGCCAGCTCAACCTGCGCTTTGGCAATAATCGGACGTGCCATCGAAGTGCCTAATAAATAGCTACCTTCATACAGCGCCCCGGTTTGCAGCACAGGATAGACATAATCTCGAATGAACTCTTCGCGTAGATCGACAACATGGCACTCCGACGCACCAGACTGCAGCGCTTTTTTCTCAACACCGTCCAAATCGCCTCTTTCCTGGCCGATATCCGCCACAAACGCCACCACCTCACACCCGCCGTAGTTCTCCTTCAGCCAGGGAATGATTGCCGAGGTATCCAAACCACCAGAGTAAGCCAGAACGATTTTTTTAATGCCTTGAGTTTGCATCTCGTAATCCTTGAATACTGTGTTGTTATGCGAAAATTCGGGTGCCAATCGACACGCCGTTGAATAAATCAGGTAGCTGATAAGCGTGACGCCAACTGGCGATATCCACCGGGCGACCAAGGGTTCGCGCCGCATCAAGCGCCGCATTCACTTTCACAATCATGCCATCAGTAATGATACCTTGCGCAATGAGCTGCTCTGCTTTCGCTGCGGTCATTTCGGCAATTCGCTGACCTTTGCCGTCCAGAATACCACTCACATCGGAGAGCAACACCAGATCGGCACCTAATGTCGCCGCCAGTGCTGTCGCGGCCTGGTCGGCATTCACATTCATCAATTCACCTTGAGCGGTAATCCCTATCGAACTGACCACCGGCAGGAAACCCGCGGCAAGCAGCGTGGTGATCAACAGTGGCGAACCAGGCGTCGCATGGCCAACATGGCCCAGTTCCGCGTCGAACTGCGCCACCCTGACGCTATCACCATCACCGAGACAAAGTCCCACGGCATTAATGGCATATCGCTTCGCCCAGGCCAGCAAGGTTTTATTGGCTGTTCCCGCCAGCGCGCCGGTAATAATGTCAATTTGATCGGCTGGCGTCACGCGTAAACCATTTTTCTTCTTCACTGGCAAAGCCAGTTTTTTCATCAGTTCATCTACCAGACAGCCACCACCGTGGACAATCAGCACTGCACGTTGATGCGTTTTACGCCAACTGACCAGCGCCTCAAACAGGCGCGCCAGCGCTTCTTCGCTATCTAACAGTACGCCACCCAGCTTGATGATTAAAGGATTGGTCATGATGTTATTCAACTCGTCAGTTAAACCAGTGATTGTGTTTCAGGATAACCGAAACGGATGTTTAAACACTGAACCGCCTGTGAGGCGGCGCCTTTCAGCAGGTTATCTTCCACCGCTACCACGATCAGATGCTCACCCTGCACAGCAAAACCAATATCGCAGAATGGCAAGCCCACCACGGATTTCAGTGCCGGAACCCCCTTGTCATAGATACGGACCAGCGGTTTATCATGGTATGCATTATGGAAAGCTTCCGCGATATCGTCATGAGTGATGCCCGCATTCAGTCGACAGGTAATCGTGGCCAAAATACCACGCGGAAAGTTGCCCAGATGCGGCGTAAAAATGACGGGCACACCCAGATGTGCGGCGATTTCTGGCTGGTGACGGTGGGTGAAAAGGCCATACGGCTGCAAGCTTACTTCGCAAAAACTGGTGGTTAGCGAGGCTTTACGACCCGCGCCGCTGACACCACTGGTGGCGTTGATCACCGGCCATTGCGCCGGGTTAAGCAACCCAGCCTCGATCAATGGTTTCAGGGCCAACTGTGAGGCGGTAGGATAACAACCCGGTACCGCAATCAGTTGTGCGGTTTTGATTCTCTCCTGTTGCCATTCCGCCAGCCCATAGACGGCTTTATCCAGCCATGCCTGGTGCTGATGTGTAAAGCCATAGTATTGACGATAGAAGTTAGCATCATTCACGCGGAACGCGCCGGACAAATCAAACACCACGCAGCCCGCATCAAGAAAAGCGGGCGCAAGGTCATGGCTCGCTTCATGGCCCGTGGCGAGAAATACCACATCCACCCGGTCCGCATAATCCGCAGCATCATTCAACGGTTCCAGCGGCATATCGAGGACGCCTTTCAACTGTGGATGAAGATCAGAAAGTAATTTTCCTGCATCCAGGCTTTGCGCTGAAACGGCTAAAGCAGTTATGTTCATATGTGGGTGGCGATTCAGATAAGTCGCAAGCTCTACACCAGCGTAACCACTGGCGCCCACAATCAGCGTTTTCAACATCAGGCTATCTACCTTTTACCGTGACAAAATTCCGGGAGGTGGCCGCTACGGCGCAAAACCCATGGCGTCTGGCGAAGAGGGGTGGTGAATTAACGTTTCCCAATCACTCGACATTAAT
Source organism: Enterobacterales bacterium (assembly GCA_015655145.1). Lineage (GTDB taxonomy): Bacteria > Pseudomonadota > Gammaproteobacteria > Enterobacterales > Enterobacteriaceae > JAATFO01. Next base: position 12,956 of record JAATFO010000139.1, read on the forward strand.
GTATTTTTATTCACTATTAATGCATGAATATTGATACATCCTAACTCAAGGACCGTCAACAGTGAAGACCCAATTACCCCCTTTTATTGAACTCTACCGTGAGTTGATAGCTATCCCCTCCATCAGTGCCACCGACAGTGCGCTTGATCAGAGCAATGAAGCTTTAATCAATTTACTTGCAGGCTGGTTTCATGATCTTGGCTTTAGCGTCGAGGTACAGCCCGTTCCCGGCACACGCCATAAATTTAATCTGTTGGCGAAGAGCGGCACTGGCGCGGGCGGTCTGTTATTAGCCGGCCATACCGATACCGTGCCATTCGACCATGGCCGCTGGACGCGCGATCCATTTACCCTCATTGAACAGGACAACAAGCTTTACGGGCTTGGCACCGCTGATATGAAAGGTTTTTTTGCTTTCATTCTTGATGCGCTACGCGATGTCGATGTGCGCAAACTGGAGAAACCACTCTACATTCTTGCCACTGCGGATGAAGAAACCAGCATGGCAGGTGCGAAATATTTTTCCCAGTCCACCACACTGCGTCCCGATTGTGCCATTATCGGCGAACCCACCGAGTTGAAACCGGTACGGGCGCACAAGGGCCATTTGTCTAACGCCATCCGCATTCAGGGGCAGTCAGGACATTCAAGTGACCCGGAGAGGGGCGTTAACGCAATTGAACTCATGCATGACGCGATTGGCCACCTGTTGCAATTACGCAATACGTTAAAAGAACGCTATCATCATGACGGTTTCGCCATTCCTTATCCGACGATGAATTTAGGCCACATCCATGGTGGCGATGCGCCAAACCGTATCTGCGCCTGCTGTGATTTGTATATGGATATTCGGCCTTTGCCGGGACTCACCCTGGGCGAGGTCAATGGGTTGTTGATCGATGCACTGGCGCCAGTAAGTGAGCGCTGGCCTGGCCGTCTTACTATCAGCGAATTGCATCCGCCAATTCCCGGCTACGAATGCCCACATGATCACCCGTTGGTTCATGTCATCGAGAAACTGCTGGGCACACCAGCCGAAGTGGTGAACTATTGCACTGAAGCGCCTTTTATTCAAACACTGTGCCCCACGCTGGTACTCGGCCCGGGATCAATTAATCAGGCACACCAGCCCGATGAATTTATTGATACCGCATTTATAAAACCAACCCGCGCTCTTATTGCTCAGGTTGTGCGACATTTTTGTCATAATTAATCAACTAATGGGGCATTTAGCTATAAAAACATCACGTTGCCTCACCATTATTTCGTCTTTGTCGATAAGAATAACTTATCTCTCTCTGATGTGGTTAAAGGCTATTAATTACAATTAATTAGCCGCAACAGATAACAAGTTTAAGCCAATTGACGAATGGATAGTTACATGGCTAGATAAAAGACGATGTTATGCCCGCAAGGGTGCAATGAAGTGAAAAAAACCAAGAAGGGTACCAGGGTCATATGAACGAACAATATTCCGCAATGCGAAGCAATGTCAGTATGCTCGGTAAGCTACTCGGGGATACCATTAAGGATGCGCTGGGAGAAAACATCCTTGAACGGGTGGAGACCATCCGCAAACTCTCCAAATCATCCCGTGCGGGAAATGACGATCATCGCCAGGCGTTGCTTTCTACCCTGCAAAACCTGTCAAATGACGAACTGTTGCCCGTTGCCCGCGCATTTAGCCAGTTTCTCAACCTGGCTAACGTCGCAGAACAATACCAGACCATTTCACACAGCAGTGAAAGCGCGAATCACCCGGAATTGCTGAAAAAAACCTTTGAAGGGCTGAAGAACCAACCCGATCTTGATGAAAAATCGATTCGTGACGCCATTGAATCATTATCTCTGGAATTGGTCCTGACGGCGCATCCGACTGAAATCACGCGGCGTACCCTGATCCATAAACTGGTTGAGGTGAATAACTGCCTCAAGCAGCTCGATCATAACGATCTCTCCGCTTACGATCACAGCCTAATTATGCGCCGGTTGCGCCAGTTGATTGCTCAGGCATGGCATACTGATGAAATTCGTAAGTATCGCCCTTCCCCGATAGATGAAGCTAAATGGGGATTTTCCGTCATCGAGAATAGCTTGTGGGAAGGGGTGCCAAACTTTTTGCGCGAGCTCAACGAGCAGGTCGAAGCAAGCTTTGGTTATACGCTGCCGGTCAGCTTTGTTCCGGTGCGTTTTACCTCCTGGATGGGCGGCGACCGCGACGGCAACCCGAACGTCACCGCCGAGGTAACACGCCGTGTGCTGCTACTGAGCCGCTGGAAAGCCACCGACCTGTTTCTGCGCGATATTGCTGTGTTGGTTTCTGAACTTTCCATGTCGGAATGCACGCCCGAAGTGCGAGAACTGTGTGGCGATCCCGACGCGCTGGAACCCTATCGGGTCATTATGAAACGTCTGCGCAGCCAGCTAACGAACACTCAGGCGTATCTTGAACGTCGTCTCAAAGGTGAACGTCTGCCACGGCCTGATGATCTGTTGATTTCAAACGAGCAGCTATGGGATCCGTTATATGCCTGTTATCAGTCGCTGCAAGCCTGTGGAATGGGCATTATCGCTAACGGCCAACTGCTGGATACCTTACGCCGGGTGAAATGTTTTGGTGTTCCACTGGTGCGCATTGATCTCCGTCAGGAGAGCACTCGCCATACGGAAGCCATTGCCGAAGTGACACGCTATCTCGGTCTCGGCGATTACGAAAACTGGTCAGAAGCGGATAAACAAGCATTTTTGATCCGCGAACTGAACTCCAAACGTCCGTTGTTACCGCGCCAATGGGAACCGAGCGAAAACATCCGTGAAGTGCTGGAAACCTGCCGTGTCGCGGCGGAGGCGCCACGCGGTTCGATCGCAGCTTATGTGATTTCAATGGCGAAAACGCCCTCTGATGTGCTGGCCGTCCATCTGTTATTGAAAGAGGCTGGACTGCCGTTTACCTTGCCTGTCGCCCCGTTGTTTGAAACGCTGGACGACCTGAACAATGCCAACAATGTCATGAGTCAGCTACTGAATATCGACTGGTATCGCGGCGTGATTCAGGGTAAGCAAATGGTAATGATTGGCTATTCAGACTCAGCCAAAGATGCTGGCGTCATGGCGGCGTCCTGGGCGCAATATCAGGCGCAGGATGCGTTAATCAAAACCTGTGAGAACGCCGGTATTTTGCTGACATTATTTCATGGACGCGGCGGCACTATTGGCCGTGGCGGCGCACCGGCGCACGCAGCATTGCTTTCACAACCGCCGGGGAGCCTGAAAGGGGGCCTGCGCGTGACAGAACAGGGAGAAATGATCCGCTTTAAGTATGGCTTGCCTGAAGTGACTATCGCCAGTCTGTCGCTCTATACCACCGCGATTCTGGAAGCCAACTTGCTGCCGCCGCCAGAGCCTAAGCCGGAGTGGCGCGAGATCATGGATCAGCTATCCAATGTGTCATGCGAGATGTATCGTGGTTATGTGCGTGAAAATGCTGACTTTGTGCCCTACTTCCGCTCTGCGACGCCGGAGCTTGAACTGGGCAAACTACCGCTCGGTTCACGTCCGGCGAAACGTCGCCCCACCGGCGGGGTGGAATCACTGCGCGCTATTCCATGGATCTTTGCCTGGACACAGAATCGCTTGATGTTGCCCGCCTGGCTGGGCGCGGGAGCCGCGTTACAAAAGGCTGTGGAAAACGGACATCAGGACCAACTGGAAGCCATGTGCCACGACTGGCCATTTTTCTCCACCCGATTGGGCATGCTGGAAATGGTCTTTGCAAAAACCGACCTGTGGCTGACGGAATATTATGATCAGCGCTTAGTGGATAAATCACTGTGGCCGCTGGGTAAGCAACTGCGTGATCAACTGGCATCCGACATTAACGTAGTCCTGACTATCGCCAATGACACTCATCTGATGGCCGATCAGCCATGGATTGCCGAATCTATCGCGCTACGTAATGTGTATACGGACCCACTGAACGTGTTGCAGGCGGAGCTGCTATACCGGTCACGTGAGCAAGAAGCGAACGGCGCTAAACCCGATGCGCATGTCGAACAGGCCTTGATGGTCACGATTGCTGGCGTTGCCGCAGGGATGCGTAACACCGGTTAATCAAGCACCACTCCACCCGGGAAGAACGCCTGAGGATCTTCCCGGGGTAAGCGTGTTATGCGGCGGTAATCGCCGGACGCACCCCCAGCGTATGACAAATCGCATAACTCATTTCCGCCCGGTTCAGGGTGTAAAAATGGAAATCCTTCACCCCTTCACGGCTCAGTATTTTCACCATATCCATCGCCACACTGGCCCCTACCATCTTCCGGGTTTCGGCATCATCATCCAGACCGTCAAACATTGAGGTCATCCAGCCGGGCACACGCACATTAGTCATCGTTGCGAAACGCTGAAGCTGTTTAAAATTAGAGACCGGCAGAATGCCCGGTACAATTTCAACCTCAATCCCCGCTGCGACGCAACGATCACGGAAACGCAGATAACTTTCCACATCAAAGAAAAACTGGGTAATGGCGCGATTGGCGCCCGCATCAATTTTGCGCTTCAGGTTGATCAAATCCGCCTGGGCGCTTTTAGCTTCCGGATGCACTTCCGGATAGGCGGCAACAGAAATATCAAACTCACCCACCTCTTTCAGTAATGTCACCAGATCAACCGCGTACATATTGGGTTTACCACCACCGGGCGGTAAGTCACCACGTAAGGCGACAATATGACGAATACCGCTATGCCAGTAATCCTCGGCGATGGTGCGCAGTTCATCGCGGGTGGCGTCAACACAAGTGAGATGCGGTGCCGCTTCAAGGCCGGTACGTTCTTTAATCCCTTTAATGATGCTATGAGTACGATCACGCTCACCGGAGTTGGCGCCGTAAGTGACTGAGACAAATTTCGGCTTCAGGCTGCTCAGACGATCAATTGAGCGCCACAACGTCTGTTCCATTTCACTTGTGCGTGGCGGGAAAAATTCAAAAGAGACGTTAATTCTCCCGTTCAGCTCTGCCAGGTTCTGATTCAGCGCTTCGCGCTGATTGGCGTGAAAAAAGCTCATACCGTGTTACCTCTGTTGATCGCTGTAGGTCAGGTTATTATCAGGAATTAAACATCTATACGTTTAGACGTCCAGACACTCAAAATGACCGATATCAACGATGACGTCAATTGAAAAATAATCAACAGTGGTGACAAATATTCAGGAAAGATGAAATCAATTCAGGTTATGAACGAGAGAAGAGTTCCCGCACAAGATCGGGGATGATCCCGGCGGGTGGTGCAGAATGCAATGACAATCACAGCCCGGTGCGCGGTTCCCCGACCAGCCGATATTACAATAACTGCGCCAACCGATTGATATCTGACTGAATAGCGCCAGCAGTAACATCACGCCCGGCGCCTGGCCCACGGATCAACAATGGGTTATCACGATACCAACGGCTTTCTATCGCAAACACATTATCGCACGGCAGTAGTGAGGCCAGCGGGTGTTCCGGACGCACCGCTTCCACCCCCACTCGCGCCTTCCCACTGGCATCAAAACGCGCCACATAACGCAATAACAGCCCCATTTCCTGCGCCGCTTCCAGTCGCTGTAGCATTTGCTCATTAAGCGCATCGCTATAATCAAAGAAATGATCAATGGAACCCGATTCACAACCCGCAGGCACCAGTGATTCAACCCGCACCTGATCCGGTTCGATATCATAACCCGCCTCACGGGCCAGAATAACCAGTTTACGCATGACATCCTGACCGGAGAGGTCAACGCGCGGATCGGGCTCCGTTAACCCCTGCTGCCAGGCTTGATCAACCAGTTCGCTGAACGGTACTGAGCCGTCAAATTGCAGGAACAACCATGACAGCGTCCCGGAAAAAATACCGCTGATGGATAAAATAGTATCGCCGCTCTCACGCAGATCACGTACGGTATGGTTCACGGGCAGTCCGGCGCCAACGGTGGCATTATACAACCAGTGGCGGCCCGTTTTGGCAAATGCGTCACGGATCTGGCGCCAGTGGGCGCTGTCCGATGAGCCGGCAATTTTATTCGCACTGATCACATGGAAACCGTAGCTGGCAAAGTCGAGATACTGCGCCGCCAGCGATTCGCTGGCCGTCACATCCAGTACCACCAAATCATCAAAGGGATGCGCCCGCATCCACAAAAACAGCGCTTCTTCGTCTTGTTCAGTCGCCTCGTCGTCGAAAAACGCCAGCACACGACGCGCATCCAAACCGGCGTAATTCAATAAACTCCGTTGGCTGTCCATCACCCCCGCCAGCACAAATTCAAATCCGGTACGCGCCGAAAGTGCCTCCTGCTCGCGGGCAAACAGCTCCAGCCAGCAAGAACCAATATTACCTTTGCCAAACAGCATCAGACCAATGCATTTTTCCGCACGAAATAACGACTGATGCAGCCCCTGAATCAGATGTTCTGTTGGCCCGGTACGCAATACCGCAACCAGGCTAATCCCTTCTTCCGACTGCCAGGTGAATTCTACCGGCTGATCTTTGATTTGCTGCCAGAAACGGTGGTTATGTAGCGGATTGCGGCTGACTCCGGCCCCAACCAGCGCCACCAGCGCCAGTCCTTCGCGCAATTGTAAATGGCCCGGCAGACCGGCATTCTCCAGTAAGGAAAAAGCACTGTGCACCACTTCAGAGGTATAGCAAAGCTGCAACAGGTTACGATCCGGATGAACTCCCGTCGCTAACGGGCGCATCTGTGCGCGTTTCAAGTGCAGATCAATCGCCTGTTGCAACGAAGAAAAATCATGTTGGGGCGACAACTGAATATCAATCAGGCAAACATCATCATGGCTGGTGACAATACGGGCCCCCGTGCCTGAGGCCAGTACCCGCTCAATACGCGTCGATCCTTGCTCTGGTTGATAGCTACAGCGCAACTGAAGATCAATATCGCTGCCTGAAACGGGTTGCAAAGTGCGGGCATGCAATACGGGTGCCGCCAGGCGTGCCAGCTCACTGGCTTCATCCAGACGTAACAGTGGCAGCAAACAGGCATCTTTCACTTTGCGTGGGTCTGCACTGTAAACACCAGCCACATCGCTCCAGATAGTGACCCGGCTGACACCAGCAAGCGCACCAATTTGCGTGGCGGAATAATCAGAGCCATTACGCCCCAACAAGACTGTCTCACCGGCTGTATTACGGCAGATAAACCCGGTCACGACCAGACGCTGATACGGGTGTTGCGTCATCAATTGCAGCAGTAGCGGCCGGGATTTCGCTTCATCGACTTGCGGTTGTGGCGCCCGTTCGGCCCGTAAAAAATCACGCGCGTCCAGCCAGCAGGCGTCTAAATCGCGGTGTTGCAGTAGTGTCGCCATCAAGCGTGCCGACCAAATTTCGCCATGACCGACCACCTCAGCGTACACTGCATCGGTTATTTTACCGTCCAGTAATGCCGCCAGCGTTTCCAGATCGTGGATAAATGCCGCAGTCAACGGCTCGGCAATACTGGCGGGCAACAAGCTTGCTATCAACTCGCACTGATAACGACGTAATGCTTGTTGTACCTGATGCGCAGACAACCGATCACTTTGACTCAGTTTGAGCCAGCCAATAAGCTGATTGGTGGTACTGCCAGCGGCGGAAACCACCATCAGATCGCCCGGCTGGCTATAATCCGCCATGATACCGGCAACCCGCTGATAGCACTGCGCATCCGCCAGGCTGCTACCACCAAATTTGTGCAATTGCCGGGTGCCCGACGTCTCTGCGATTGCAACAATAGCCATGATTACCTCTCGGTGACAACCCGGAATGCATTATCCAGATCGGCGATTAAATCTTCGTGATCTTCAATTCCTACTGAAATACGTAACAGCGTTTCGGAAATTCCCGCTTCAGCACGCGCCGCCGCCGACATCCCGGCATGCGTCATCGTCGCCGTATGGGAAATAAGACTTTCCACTCCCCCCAGTGATTCTGCCAGGGTAAAGAGTTCCAGCGTGTTCAGAAACAGGCGTACGGCGTGCTCATCGCCACCCAGCTCGAAACTCAGCATAGCGCCAAAGCCACGCTGTTGACGAACCGCATATTGATGACCCGTATTTTCCGGCAGGGAAGGATGATACAGCTTTTTCACTAGCGGTTGTTGTTTCAGATAATCGACAATCGCCAATGCATTGCGTTGTGCCGCCGCCATGCGAGGGCCGAGCGTCCGCAAGCCACGTAGCAACAAATAGCTGTCAAAGGCCGCCCCGGTAACGCCAATATTATTAGCCCACCACGCCAACTCCGTGACAATCTCGGCATCTTTGCCGATCACCGCCCCGGCCAGCACATCTGAGTGCCCATTGAGGTATTTGGTACAGGAGTGCAATACCAAATCAGCGCCTAACGCCAGCGGGTTTTGCAACGCCGGGCTGAGGAAGGTGTTATCAACCACACTGATCGCCCCTGCTTTGCGCGCTGCCTGACAAATAGCGGAGATATCAACCACCCGCAACAAGGGATTACTGGGGCTTTCTATCAATACCAGCTTCGGCTTTTCTGCCAGCGCCGCATTTAAAGCCGCCTTATTATTTTGATCGACAAACTTTACCCGATACGCACCACGCCGGGCTTGACTGTCAAACAGGCGATAACTGCCGCCGTAACAGTCATGCGGCGCCACCAGCAGATCGCCTGGTTGCAAAAACACCGTACAGACCAGATGAATCGCTGACATCCCGGTATTGGTCATCACTGCACCGACGCCCCCTTCCAGTTCCGCCAGCGCCCGTTGTACAACATCACGCGTTGGGTTACCGCGACGCGAATAATCATGTGCCCGCGGTTGGTTGAAATCGGTGAAATTATAGGTGCTCGAAAGATGAATCGGCGGGACAACGCAGCCATATTGCTCGTCATCATTCAAACCGCTGCGCACTGCGATGGTTGCCTGTTTACGCGTCATAGTGCTTACTGTTCCTGAAAGGGAGGAAGGAGGTGAACAGAATAGCACCTCGACAATAGACGTCAATACATCTGGACATCTAAATGTCTTAGCGTATAGATTGAGCAATGCGCCAATAACCGTTAAGATTATACGTCATAGTCTGGACAGAAAAGCGCGCACAACCCCCTTATAAAGCTAACTTTTATGAGTGAGATGCGGCAAAACCGGGCATAATCGGCTGATTTACGATAATTTCACTTTTAAATGATGATTAAGGTAACCCATGGCTGAATGGAATGGCGAGTATATCAGCCCTTATGCTGAGCACGGTAAGAAGAGCGAGCAAGTTAAAAAAATTACTGTGTCTATCCCGCTTAAAGTGCTGAAAATTCTGACCGACGAACGTACCCGTCGTCAGGTCAATAACTTACGTCATGCAACCAACAGCGAGTTGTTGTGTGAAGCATTTTTGCATGCATTTACCGGGCAGCCGCTGCCGGACGATGTTGATTTGCGCAAAGAGCGCAATGATGAGATCCCGGAAGAAGCGAAGAAAATCATGCGTGAAATGGGTGTTGATCCCGATACCTGGGAATACTGACAAAAAAACCCAGCCAGGGCTGGGTTTTTTCTTGCAGGCAAAGCCCGAAAGTTTAGTCTGTCGGGAATTTATTTGCCAGCCGGAATGCTGAAACGCTTGTTGAAACGTTCAACACGGCCGCCCGTATCAACAATACGTTGTTTGCCAGTGTAGAACGGATGGCAATTACCGCATACGTCCAGATTCATATCGTGACCCATCGTTGAATGGGTTTTAATCACATTACCGCAAGAACACGTGATGGTCACGGCTGCGTATTTTGGGTGAATATCTTTTTTCATGGAAAACCTCAGTAAAGGCCGCGTCGCTCTCTGCGCCAGGATGAACCTGCACAGCACCACACGTAGATTAAACATTCAGATGATTTTTGATACAAAAAAGCCGTATCAAAGGCGGCGAACTATACAGAAAATCACCACTCGCTGCAATCGAATCCGCACATTTCTGCTTTCAGCGTGTACACTGACTCGTCATTTTTTACCCGGATAAATTCATGCCCGTCGTACAGGTTGCGCTTGCCGTTCCGCTTACCCGCCATTTTGACTATTTGCTTCCCACCGGGATGCCAGCGGTCATTGGCGGGCGCATCCGCGTGCCCTTCGGCAACCGTCAGGCAATCGGCATTGTTGTCAGTGTCAGCGAAAATAGCGACCTGCCGGTGGAACAGTTAAAAACCGTGCATGATGTGATTGACCAGACATCGCTGTTCCCCGCCTCGTTGTGGCGAATTCTGCGCTGGGCGGCAGATTATTATCATTATCCGCTGGGTGAAGTCCTGTTTCATGCCTTACCCACCTTGTTACGGCAAGGCAAACCGGCGCAAACCGCACCACTCTGGCAATGGTTTATTACTGAACGGGGCCAGGAAACCGCCCCGGAGAGCTTACAACGCGCACCGAAACAACAACAGGCGTTGGCGGCATTGCGCCAACGCCCGATCTATCGCCATGAAGTCACACAACTGGCCCTGACCGAAGCCGTCCTGCAGGCATTACAGGCAAAAGGCTTATGCGAACTGCGGGAATACCAGACGGCACAAACAGACTGGCGCAACCATGTTATCGTCAACGGTGAACGACTGCGGCTCAACACCGAACAGGCAACCGCTGTCGGGGCGATACGCAGTAAAGATGATCACTATGCCGCCTGGCTGCTGGCGGGGATTACAGGATCGGGGAAAACTGAAGTCTATCTCAGCGTGCTGGAAAACGTGCTGAACAGTGGCCGCCAGGCTTTGGTGCTGGTACCGGAAATTGGCCTGACACCACAAACCATCGCCCGGTTTCGCGAACGCTTTGCCGCACCGGTGGATGTGCTGCATTCCGGACTGAATGATAGCGAACGTCTTGCTGTGTGGCTGCGGGCCCGATCCGGGGAAACCGCCATTGTGATTGGCACCCGTTCCGCGCTCTTTACCCCGTTCGCCCGTCCCGGCGTGATTGTCATTGATGAAGAACATGACAATTCTTATAAACAACAAGAAGGCTGGCGTTATCATGCCCGCGACTTAGCGGTATTCCGCGCACGCGAAGAGAATATCCCCATCATTATGGGCACCGCGACCCCCGCACTGGAAACCCTGCAAAATGTACAAAGCGGTAAATACCGTCAACTCACACTCAGCAAACGCGCCGGTAATGCCCGCCAGGCAATACAACAACTGATTGATCTGAAAGGTATCAAGTTGCAAGGCGGCCTTTCACCGGCGCTGTTGCAAAAAATGCGTCAACATTTGCAGGCGAATAATCAGGTTCTGTTGTTTCTCAATCGTCGGGGATTCTCTCCCGCTTTGTTGTGCCATGAATGTGGCTGGATCGCTGAATGTCAACGTTGTGATCACTATTACACGCTACATCAACAGCACCACCAGCTACGCTGCCACCATTGCGATAGCCAGCGTCCGGTGCCACATCAGTGCCCACAATGTGGATCAACGCATCTCGTGCCGGTTGGACTCGGCACGGAGCAACTGGAGCAGAATCTGAGCACACTCTTCCCCAACGTGCCGCTCTCACGCATTGATCGTGACACCACCAGCCGGAAAGGGGCGCTGGAACAGCATCTGGCCGATGTGCATCGTGGCGGAGCCCGTATTCTGATTGGCACGCAAATGCTGGCTAAAGGGCATCATTTCCCTGATGTCACCCTGGTTTCGCTATTGGATGTTGATGGCGCGCTTTTCTCGGCTGATTTCCGGTCCGCCGAACGGTTTGCCCAACTTTATACCCAGGTTGCCGGCCGCGCCGGACGTGCCGGTAAACAAGGTGAGGTATTACTGCAAACCCATCATCCTGAACACCCGTTACTGCAAACCCTGTTACAACAAGGTTATGATGCGTTTGCCCGGCAAACTCTGCAGGAACGGAAAGCTGTGTTTCTGCCGCCATTCACCAGCCATGCCGTGTTTCGCGCTGAAGATCATGACAACCAGCAGGCTTCGGCATTTTTACATCAACTCCGCAATTTACTGGAAGCCAGTCCGTTAAAAGACGAGGCATTATGGATCATGGGTCCGGTACCGGCATTGCAGGCAAAACGCAGCGGACGATATCGCTGGCAACTGTTACTCCAGCATCCTTCGCGTTTGCGGCTTCAGCATTTACTGAAATCCAGTTTGACGCTGGTCAACACCTTGTCACTGGCGCGTAAAGTGAAGTGGATGCTCGATATTGATCCAACAGAAAGCTGACACTCCGCCTGCGGGATATCGTTCTGCGAGACAGTTCGAAAAACGTCGCATAATCCACACTTTTTGTGCAAATTAAGTAACAGCATACTCAGTCTATCTGTTAAGAATGGGCGAGCTATCAGTGATGAGTATCAATGTCTGCAACGATAAAATGATAATGAAAACCCTATCCAGTGAGTCAGACCAAGTGATGCTGGCGTGAGGAGAGACGTGTTGGAGCACAAGCAAGAATCGACGGCAACCACAATGAAGGATGTGGCTGATCGTGCGGGGGTATCTACAGCCACGGTATCACGGGCATTAATGAGTCCGGAAAAAGTCTCTGCGGCGACGCGTAAAAAAGTGGCACAGGCTGTGACCGATACCGGCTATTTGCCTCATGTGCTGTCACGCAATGCAAAACGTGGTGCATCACGAACTATCATGGTGATTGTGCCTGATATCTGTGATCCTTTTTTTAGTGAAATTATCCGCGGCATTGAAGTCACGGCGGCTAAGCAAGGCTATCTGGTGCTTATCGGTGACTGCGCACATCAAAACCAGCAAGAGAAGTTCTTCATGAATCTGATGCTGACACGGCAAATTGATGGCATGGTGTTGCTGGGTTCACAAGTTCCTTTCGATACCGGCGTGGAAGAGCAACGCAACCTGCCCCCGATGGTAATGGCGAACGAATTTGCCCCCGAGCTTGAACTCCCCACTGTCCATATTGATAACCTCACAGCCGCATTCGAGGCAGTGAATTATCTGTGGCAACTGGGACATCGTCGCATAGCCTGTATCGCGGGCCCTGAAAACATGCCGCTTTGCCATTATCGCCTGCAAGGTTATATTCAGGCACTACGTCGCCATGGTTTGACTGTTGACCCGCATTATATCATCCGCGGAGATTTCACCTTTGCCACGGGAGCAGCGGCATTAAAACAATTAATGGCCCTTACCAAACCACCGGAAGCATTATTCTGTCATAGCGATATGATGGCGCTGGGCGCCATGTCACAAGCGAAGAGCATGGGATTGCGCGTACCACAAGATATCTCGCTGATGGGATTTGATGATATTGAATTGTCGCGTTATAGCGAGCCCCAGCTCACGACCGTGGCGCAACCTCGTTTTAACATTGGTCGGGAAGCAATGTTACTATTACTGGAACAGTTACAAGGCAAGGCGGTAAACAATGGTTCGCGATTGCTGGATTTTGAATTGAAAGTGCGCGCCAGCACCGCTCGTGCCACAAAAAGACCGGAAAAAACCTAATTGCGTGAATTTCAGCGGATTCTTAGTCAACACATCGCTGGTCAAACTTCCAACCCTTGAGTAACATGGCGGGCTGGCGCACGGGTGCATCAGACATAAAGAGTTATGTCTTCGTTGCAACATTTTTTCCGGTATGCTTTTTCTTAATTCGATATTAGTGGAACGATAGTGGCACAAAAAGATTATGTAGGCCGCGGGCGTTCGACAGGGACGCGTCGCAAAAACAACAACAGCCGCAGCAAAAAAAACAATCGTGGATCCAGTGTATCTAAACTAATGATGGTTCTGGCCGTTGCCGTTCTGGTGGCATTTGTCGGCGGATTATGGTTCATCGCCCATCATCAGAAAGATGATACACCGACCATCCTTAATCATAAGGCTGCAGGTAACGGCTTACCGCCAAAGCCGGAAGAGCGCTGGAAATACATCAAAGAGCTGGAAAATCGTCAGCTCACGGTGCCAATGCCAACGGAACCTTCCGCAGGTGGTGAAGTGCAGTCGCAAACTCAGCTAACCGATGAACAACGCCAGTTGCTGGAACAAATGCAGGCGGATATGCGCCAACAGCCAACCCAACTAAATGAAGTGCCCTGGAATGAGCAAACGCCGGCACAACGTAAGCAAACACTGCAACATCAACAACAAATTCAGCAACAACGCTTGCAACAGCAAAGTCAGTTGCAACAACAGTCTCGCGTGCCGCAACAACCAGTGGCGCCGGTCGCTCGTTCCGCGGTGACGCATCCGCAACCGACACAACAACAACAACAACAACAACAACAACAACAACAACAACAACAACAACAACAACAACAACAAAGACAGCAACAAGAGCAAGAACAACAACAGAAACAGCTTCAACAACAGCAGCAAAAACTGCTACAAAAACAACAGCAACAGCAACAGCAACAGCAACAGCAACAGCAACAGCAACAGCAACA
>JAATFO010000091.1 GCA_015655145.1 Enterobacterales bacterium
AAAGGTATTATATACGGTATTACCGATGAAGCTAAACGATCCGGCGTTGAGGTCGTCCAGGTCTCTGTCGCTGGCGCATACGGAAATGTACGTGAGCAATTCGCGCAGTTGGAAGCGCTGAAAAGTATTGGTGCCGATGTGGCGGTAATCGCACCAGCGGCCTATAACGGTTTTGACCCAATTATTAAGTCATTAAAAGCGGGCGGGATGAAAGTCGCATCGGTCGGTATTCCGGTGAACAGTAAGAATATCGATTTCGGCGTACTACAGGATGATACTAATGTCGGCAAAGTCATGGCGGATGCCGTCTGTAAATCAGCCGTCACGCCGAAAAATGTCGCTATGATCCCAGGCCCCGCCGGTGCTGAATGGGTACGACTGCGCTATGAAGGTTTTCGTGATGAAGCGAAAAAATGCCCGACGCCATTTTCAATTACAGAAACAGGATTCGGCGGAGACATTGGCCTGCAAGAGGGGCTGACCAAAGCGTCTGATCTTTTGCTGCGTAATTCCGCCATTAATTTTATCTACACGCCACAAATTACCCTTGGAATGGGCGCTGTACAGGCTGTTCGTCAGCAACATAGTCAGGCGTCAATTGTCAGTTCAGCCATGGTTCCCGAGGCAATGCCGATGCTTAAAGACGGCAGAATGCTTGCCGTTATCTCTGAGCCAGGAATTATTATGGGGCGCCTTATCGTTCAGTATGCCATTCGTTCAATGGCAGGAAAACCGTTGCCAGATTTGGCCGCGGCTGGCACTGATGGCCTGAATTATGCACATTACAATGTGCCTAATATGATCCTTGATAAGACTAACGTAGACACGCATTCCTATGAAACCTATGAAATCCCTCCGGCTACATGGCATATCCCGGCAGTGCAGTAAGCCTGCTAAGAGGTGATGACGATGCAGACAGAACGGAGCGTTGAAAAGCCAGTGAGCGGCAATAGCTCACCGTTGCTTCAGGTCAGTGGCTTGTCGAAGCGTTTTGGCGCCACGCAGGCCCTGAACAATGTTTCAATTCAGTTTCATGCCGGTGAGATCCACTGTGTACTGGGTGAAAACGGCGCGGGTAAATCAACCATCGGTAAAATTATCAGTGGATTATATGCCGCTGATGAAGGCACGGTCTGGTTCGACGAGCAGCCGGTATGCTTTAACGGCTCCCGTGAAGCGCGGCATGCCGGTGTCGTGATGGTGTATCAGGAGCTTTCTCTGGCGCCGAGTCTGTCGGTACGGGCAAATCTATGGCTGGGTGCGGAAAAGGGACGGCCACTGCTTTCTTTTATCCGAAAAACGCAGGAAGTCCCGCGTGTACAGGCAGTACTCGCGCAGTTGGGACTGGAAGAGATAGATATGGAGCAACGTGTTGATAGTTTTCCGCTCGCCGTACAGCAACTGATTGAGATTGGCAAATCACTGATGTCCCGGCCAAGATTGATCATCTTTGATGAACCGACGGCAATGCTTGGCGCGGTAGAAAAGGAACGATTTTTCAAGGTACTGCGTGGCCTGCGTGAAGCCGGAATGGCGTCGGTTTTGGTGACGCATCATATTGATGATGTGCTCGCGGTAAGCAACAGAGTCACCATTATGCGTAACGGGCATGTTATTGATGCCTTCCCGATAAATGAAACGGTGAATGCGGATGTTATTGTTACCCGGCTTACCGGAAAGGCGGCGGGCAGTCACCGTACTCACGACAAAAGTAGCCGGTGTTTTTCTCCACTTCTTGATTTTGAAAGTATCCCTGTTGCAAGCGGAGGAACGCGCGTTTTATCAGTTGGCTGTGGTGAAATTGTGGGTATTTATGGCGTGGTAGGCTGTGGCGGCGAATCTCTGTTACGGCGTTTTGTGGGTTTTTTACCGATACCGATAAATACGCCTGTCAGTTTTAAGCTTGCGGGGTATGAATGGCGACCCCGTAGTGTCTCTGAGGCACTAAAAAAAGGCGTGTCGTGGTTACCGGCCGGCAGAGCCAGCAACGGCGTATATTCGACGTTATCCATTGCGGAGAACCTGATGATGACCCAGCTAGAAAAGTTTACTTGCTGTGGCATCATCAATAACCAGCGAGTTGAACATGTTGCAGACACATTGTTGCGTAAGTGTGGCGTCAAATACGCCAGTCAACATGATCTGCTGACGCATCTTAGCGGTGGTAATCAGCAAAAAGTGTTAATTGCCCGGGCGATGGCCAGCGCCAGAAAAATACTGGTGCTGGAAGAACCTACCGCAGGCGTGGATATAGACGCAAAATATGAAATACACCAGCGGATACGCGCGCTTGCATCAACCGGTGTTGCCGTAATTATGTTATCCAGCGATCTGCCTGAAACGCTGGCGCTGAGTGACACTGTCTGGACGATGTTTCATGGCCGTGTCATGCATATATACCGAAATCCTGATGATAACGACACAGCCTCAATTATTGCAGACGTTGTCGGTCAGACAGTGTCTGACCACCCTGAACCCTAAACGATCAGTAAAGCTGAAGCAGGAGTTGGTAATATGAGCACGGGCAGAGCAGTTGGTTTATTTTCAGCAGGAAAAAATCTGATCAATAAAAAGGTTTCTTTTTCTGACTGGATGCTTCCGCTATTAATTGTTTTAACCGCTACCGTAGCGGGAATTGTTCAGCCACGTTTTTTTTCATTAAATAATGGGATTAATCTGGCCTGTCAGTTGGTCCCGCTGTTGATTATTTCTCTGGGGCAGGCCGTGGTGATCATCCGAGGCGGACTGGATCTCTCTCTTTCCTCATCAATGTCACTCGCGGGCGTTGCCGGGGTACTGGTAATGAATCAGTTTGGGGTGCCGGCTGGTTTGCTAACCATGCTGATTGTCGGCGTGTTAACCGGTGCGGTATCAGGGATTTTAATTGCGGTATTTAATACCTCACCTCTGGTTATCACCTTGGGTATGTTATCGGTGGCGCAGGCGTTTGCATTAATTCTTTCTGGTGGCGTGCCAATTTATGATATTCCGGCATCCTATGTAGAAATGATTGGCTATGGCACTCTACTGGGGCTACCCGTAATGGTATGGATAGCCATTATGTTAACCATTATTATTGGCGTACTGCTCAAATACACACTATTTGGTCGTTATGTCTATGCCATGGGGTCGAATGTGTCGGCGGCAGCTAAATCAGGGATTAATGTCGGGTTCTATACCGCCGTTGTCTATATGGTTAGCGGGCTTTGTGCCGGGACCGGCGCCATTATTTTGACTGCGTGGACCAGTTCGGCACAGCCCATAGCCGCGCCAAATCTAACGTTACAATCACTGGCGGCGGTGGTACTTGGCGGTGTCGCTCTGACAGGCGGCGCCGGTAACCTGAGGCAGGTTATTACCGGTGTTGTAGTATTAACGCTATTGTCGAATGTGATGAATATGGTGGGCGTATCAGCTTATTACCAGACGCTGGCGGTGGGTATTGTTATTATTATTGCGGTGATTCTTGATCGCTTTCGTCGCCAAAGTTCACATTAAATATTGCTTTAGGCGAACAATACGGCTGATTCCCGAACGCTGATTAAGATCAGGTAACCGGCGCACCCATGGAGCGCGACAGACGGCGGCCCGCAAGGTGGTGTCGGGCAGTAATGCCAATGCACCGCTAACCTGATGTATGGCCAGTATAAATATTATCCCTGTATTTCGAGCGAGGTCTTATTGTGTCGAAGAATGTTCAATACATCAATCCTGAAACGGCTTGCCCTGCACAGGGCCTGTATTCCCATCTCACCCGTGTTACTGCCGGTGACCTGTATTATATTTCCGGGCAACTCGCTGTGGGGGTTAATGGCGAGGTTGTCGGCAAAGGGGATTTCGATGCCCAGTTCACTCAGGTATTCAAAAACCTCGGTGATGTTTTAGCCGCAGTGGGTTGTGATTATAATGATGTGGTCAAATTTAATACCTATTTGGTGGCTTCCCGGCATATTGATCATTTCATGCGTAACAGACAGGCGCTTTTTCCGGTGCTTTTTACCACCGATGACTACGCACCAAATACACTTTTAGTCGTTGATCGCCTGGTCAAAGAAGAGTTTCTTATAGAAGTTGAAGCCGTCGCCCGGGCGCGGGATAACTCAAAGCTACCAGCATAAGGTATAAATATGAAGTTGATTACTTATCTGTTATCAGGCGAAAAACGGATTGGCATTATTAATCGTTTTGATGACATCATTGATGTGACAGACATCATTAAAACCAATGAGATGACGACACTTATTGAAAGATACTCCGTCTACGAGCATACGCTGAAACTGTGTGGTGAAAGCCCCGATGACGGTGCGTTATCTATCGGGAAAGTTCGCTTACTTGCACCGATACCCGATACCCGAAGAAACATTTTTTGTGTTGGTAAAAACTACTATGCCCATGCGCAAGAGTTTGGCAACAGTGGCTATGACTCAAGCGCCGCAGCAGGAAATATTCCTGCTTATCCGATTATCTTTAGCAAGCCGGCGACGGCAATCTGTGGGCCTGATGATACCATCGACAGTACGCGTGATCCCTCTAATACAATTGATTATGAAGCCGAGCTGGCAGTGGTGATTGGAAAAAAAGGGCGTGTTGCCGAAAAAGATGATCCAATGTCATTCGTTTTTGGTTACACACTGGTCAATGATGTCACTTCGCGTCACCTGCAAAAACAACACAGCCAGTGGCTACTCGGTAAAGGTATCGATGGTTTTTGTCCGATGGGCCCGGTGCTGGTTACTGCCGACGAGTTTGGCGAGCCGGGTTCTCAGAGAATATCCTGTAGTGTTAATGGTGAGATAAGACAGGAAGCCGCCATTTCTGATTTGATTTTTGATATTCCATCACTGATCAAGACAATCGGGAAAAATATTACGCTGTTGCCCGGTGATGTTATCGCTACCGGTACACCTGCCGGCGTCGGATTAGGTTTCAATCCACCTCGGTATCTTAAAAAAGGAGACAAGGTAACCGTTTCAATGAATGAAATTGGCGAATTGACTAATGCAATTATTTAATGTGACAGGATTGTTTTTGTAGCAGTGATAATCATTTTTATTTTCTGTGCTATATCTATTTTATTAAAATGGTATGGCGAATATCTAATTAAATGTAACTTCCTTAATGTATAATTAATTAAAGGAGGTGAATACGTGTGCGGTTATTTAACGTACGCTTATCTGGCGTTAAATCGATGAGGGTCTATAATGGCTAAGATTGTTAGTGCAATTAGCATGTCTCACGTTCCTGGCGCTCTTGGCTGGGCGGATGCGCCGTCAGTTGAACAGCAGAAACGGCTGGCTGAGATCCATGATACATTAAGAAAATATATTATCGACAGCAAGCCAAATATTATTATTGCATTTCTTGATGATCATTTCGAAAACCATTTTCGTAATATGATGCCAACACTCGGCGTGCCCATCGCTGATTCGCATATCGGACCGGCGGAATATATGATGAAAGCGCTTAAGTTTGATATTCAACACAACATAGCCAGCAATTCAGATGTGGCTAAGATTTTACACAAAGAATTGATTCATGGCGGGTTTGATGTGACGCGCATGGGCGCTATCGAGTATGGTAATAACTTAATGATGCCGCTCAAATTTATCAACCCTGAATTTGATATTCCGGTCGTGCCGGTCTACATAAATGTGTTTTCTCCGCCACTGATGCCATATTCTCGTGCCTTTGATCTGGGGGTGAAAGTCCGTGAAATTATCGACGCGTTACCGGATGATTTTCGGGTGCATGTGCTCGCAACGGGCGGACTTTCACACTGGCCGCCAGTATGGACTGAAGGCGCGCCGGAAGATGATACCTTCCTGCAACGAATGAAAGTTTATCAGACTATTGGCAAAGATGCGCTGACTGACGACCCGACGCTTTATTCTGATTTTGCTACGTATGAAATTAATATGATGAGTAAGATGGAATGGCCACTTGGCAATAGTCATCCGCTGGTCAATGAAGAATGGGACCGGGAAATGCTGCACCATTTTGAAATTGGCGATGATGAATATATGTGTGCTCTTACCTATGATGAAGTTGAAGAGCGGGGTGGCCATGGTGGCCATGAGGCACTTAATTGGGTTGCTCTTATGGGGACAATGAAAGGTATACGCCCGGATTATGTCGCTTATGAATCTGTACCGGAATGGATAACAGGAATGAGTTATCTGGCTTACCCGGGACAAGATTAATTTAATTTCGGCGGTAATTCGTCGGGTTATTTTATTGTGTGTTATCAGCCAGGCCGGAACTGTGTTAATCAATGGTGATTAACAAGGCGCCCATCAATGGGCGTCTGCCACGGCTTTGGTTATTAATACACGTTGTTTATCGCCTTTTCTTATGACATAGAAAATTATTCTAAATGGCGACGTAATGGCGCAGAGGCAAACTCTCAACATGAATGAGCGGGGAAGAACATCATGGCACGAATCGCAGTCGTTGGGGCAGGTATGGGTGGATTAGCATTTGCTTGCGCAATGAGAGCCAGTCAGCACGAGGTTACGGTATATGAACAGGCTAATGAACTGGCTGAGCTTGGCGCCGGAATTTCGTTATGGGCTAATGGCACGCGCTTATTTGAGGAGATGGGTATTGCTTCGCGCATGGCGGCGTGTTCCTGCGAAACTGAAGCGGTTTTTTTTCGCAATGAGGATGGTAGCGTAGCGGCTACGCAGTTACTTGCACGTAATAACTGGTACCGAAATAAATATGGCTATCCATATTACGGCGCTTTTCGTACAGATCTGCAGACAGCGCTACTTGACGCCATTGGAAAAGAAAAAATACGTCTTAACAAACAATTAATCCAACTCGATAACGCGGAAAATGAAGCAACGCTTTATTGGGCCGATGGAACAAGCGACACCGCTGACTTAGTCGTTGGCGCAGACGGCATTAAATCGGTTGTGCGTAGTGCAGTGAGTGACTCCGCCCGTGCGGTATTTACCGGCAATAGCGCATTTCGCGGGCTGGCGAAAACAGCGGATCTTAATCTTCTTCCTGAACCAAATTCATTTACCGACTGGATGGGAGACGGGCAACATGTATTGAATTTTCCGGTCGGAAAAGATTTTGAGTACCAGACAATCGTGGTTTTCATGGATGGTCCGGAAACATGGCAGCATGAATCCTGGCGTGTGCCGGCTGAACCGTCTGCAATTCGCGATAAATTTACCGGTTGGCACCCGGCGGTGGGTCAACTACTGGCGCAGGTTAATCTGCGTGAGCGCTGGGGCATGTTCCAGGTCAGCCCCATGTCCAGTTGGTACCGCGGGCGCGCGGTATTAATAGGCGATGCGGCACATGGCATGATGCCACATCACGGACAAGGGGCTATCTCGTCATTTGAAGATGCGATCACGCTTGCCCACATCATGAATAATGCCTCGCTGGCGACATTTGATGAGAAGCTGGCATGTTACCAGCGTGAGCGTAAATCGCGTGGTGAACGGATCCAGCTATCTTCACGCAGGGTAAATGATTGTCTGCACTTGCCGCCGGGGCCTGAACGCGAGCAACGCAATGCAGTCCTCAACAATCTTGAGCAGCATTATTCGTGGCTCCATTGCTATGCGCCAGGGGTATGAACCTTGACGTGATGACCTGAGAGGGAATGACTAACGCTTTGCAAATCAGTTAATCTGCATAACATTACCCTTTTCACCGGAGAACAGATAATGGCGGCGGAATACCGTATTTTTAATCTACAGCTTAAGCGACGAATTCAGGTTTCGCCTTCAATGCTGCGTTGTGTTTTTACCGGCGGTGATGTGGCGCAGATGAAACATGAAGCGCCCGATCAGCGTATCAAGCTGTTGCTCGGCGCCCAGGACGGCAGTAGTACGCCATTGTCAGTCAGTGACAGTTGGTATCAGGATTATCTGGCATTGCCTAAATCCCTGCGTCCAGTTTTGCGCACCTATACACTGCGAGCGCTGCGTGCCGAAGAAAATGAGGTGGATATTGAGTTTGTCCTGCATGGCGAAAATGGCCCGGCGTCGCGTTGGGCGACACACGCTCAGCCGGGTGATTTTTTACAAATTGTGGCGCCCAATGCACAGGCGAGACAGGACAGCGGTGGTTACGAGTGGGCTGCCCATACGGGCCTGAAACAGGTATTGCTGATTGCCGATGAAACAGCATTACCGGCAGCGATGGGTATTCTGGAACAACTGGCGACATGGCCAGAACCGCCGGAGGTACAGGCATTCTTTGAAGTGCCATGGCAGAGCGATGTACAGCCCCGTGAGATGCCTTTTGCGCAGATTCACTGGCTGGCGCGCGCAGGTCATCATACTTACGGCGACGTGCTGCTGGCCGCAGTGCGTAAATATATCAGTATCCCTGCGGCTGTGCGAGTGGGGGCGCAATCGCTGGAAGATAAAAGCCTGAGTAATGATTTCCTCTGGGAAAGCGCGCCACGCACCAGCGCCTTCAGTGCCTGGATTGCGGCCGAGTCCACGGTGGTGAAAAAACTGCGCCACTTGCTTATTGGTGAACATCAGCTAGACCGTGAAACCGTCAATTTCATGGCCTACTGGACACGGGGACGTGGTTGACCTGAAAAATGCGCGTGTGACAAATATCATCGCCAAAGGCGTTATGGTGCGAGGGTAAAATTCATACGGTAACCCAGGCAGAGGACGCGTTGAGGTGAGGCGGGAAGTGGAGGCTTATCTGATTGAACGTCCGTTACGTGAAGCACCAAAGCAGGGAACGCATTTCCGAGCATACATGCAGAGAAAATCCACGAAGAGATCCTGCGACGTAAATATTCAAAGGTCGGCTATCCGGATATCGTTCACCGGAAAGGTGACAGCCCGGCTTTTGGTAAAGACCCTGTCTTTACTGATATCGCCTCCTTCAGTGGCGAAATTACCGCCAAAAGCGCCCGTGAGATGGCGGGCAGCACCATTTTTCGCGCCTTCGGTAATCCGACCAAACGAAGGTTAGCGGTGTTAAAAATCTCGGGACATATAATTATTTTATTCGCGGTATGAATGCCCCGCGCCAGGTTTACCACGACAGCCTGTTAGCGGAGGGGAGTTGATTACCGCGATGTTCACGGGCGGCTGAGCTGGGAAGACAACCGCTACTGCGATGGCATCATTCCCGATGAATCAGCGTATTTCATTGATGAGGTCCGTGTTTATCTGGGCCAGAAATAAAAAAGTCAGCATTGCGCGCCTGATGCTGATTCCTGTTTTCCAAACATGCGCTTCAGGAAGCACTAACCACAAACGTTGCGGATCCGCTTATCTTAGTTCCAGACATTGATAGCCCTGTATCCCGGAGCCCCCATGGTTAGTGCACAAATAAACGCGTTTTCTCAACCTGTCGCCGTTCAGGTCACACCATTGCCGGCTAAGATTAACGTTGCCGTCCGGCTTGATGGTGTTTTAAAACGTTTCGGCCATTCGATCGCCCTGCATAAAGTCTCGCTGATGATCGCGGAAGGTGAGTTTGTCACCCTGTTAGGGCCCTCCGGCTGTGGGAAAACAACATTATTGAATTTGATGGCCGGATTTGCCGATGCGGATAACGGCGAAATCTTCATTGGTGGCGAGTCAGTAACTGAAACGCCACCGTACCGGCGAGAAATTGGCATTGTATTCCAACATTACGCCTTGTTCCCCCACATGACGGTCGCCAAAAATGTGGGATATGGCCTGCGTATGCGTGGTGTGCCGAAAGCTGAAATGGCTCAGCGAGTTGAGCAGGCTCTGACACTGGTGAAACTCGTGGGTTATGGTGATCGCCGACCACGCGAATTGTCTGGCGGTCAGCAACAACGGGTCGCGCTGGCGCGAGCGCTGGTCATTCGCCCTAAGGTGCTGTTGCTTGATGAGCCATTCTCGGCACTGGACAAAAATCTGCGACTGGCAATGCAAATTGAGTTGAAAGAGATTCAACGCCAGTTAGGCGTAACCACGGTATTCGTCACGCATGACCAGGGCGAAGCGTTGAGTATGAGCGACCGTGTTGTTGTCATGTCCGCCGGCCACGTACGCCAAATTGGTACGCCGGATGAAATCTATCGACACCCCGCAGATCCGTTCGTTGCAGGATTCGTCGGTGATGTAAACATATTACCGGGGCGCTACCTGCGTTGCGATAGCACCGCCATGCTGGCCCTGGCCGATAATGTGTTGCACATTCCACTGGCGCAAGTACACGCCAGCGTTGGCGAGCAGATCGATATCTACGTCCGGCCGGAAAACATCCTGCTTGTGGATGCACAGGCGGCGTCATTGCTTCACGCCACGGTGATCACCCATGTGTTTCAGGGCGATCATGTCGATATTCATTTGCAGGTCTTAGTGCCTGAAAAAAAACGGCTGTTCGCCCGTCAGTCTGGCCTTGAGGCGTTAGTCCGCTGGCCTGTGGGGTGCGTCGTCGGATTAACCTTTGATGATGACGGTGTTTGCGCTTTCACCGCCGTACAACAACAGCAGTAAAAGGAGCATGATGATAATTCCTGAGCTGATGAATGCGGTCATCGCACGCCAGCCCGGTGGCCCGGAAGTTCTGGCAATGGTCCAGCGTCCGGTCCCACATCCTGCCGCCGGAGAAGTGCTAATCCGCGTGGCCAGCGCTGGGGTGAATCGACCTGATTTGATGCAGCGCAATGGCATGCCTGTCCCCGCAGGCGTAACCGATGTGCCAGGGCTGGAAGTTGCGGGCACGGTTGTCGCGTGTGGTGCGGGTGTGTGCAGCCTGGCACCTGGCGCTCCCGTGATGGCCCTTCTCAACGGGGGAGGATATGCACAATATTGCGTAGCGCAGGCGGAACATTGCCTTCCGGTGCCGGCGTGTCTTGCGCTGGACATTGCCGCTGGGGTGCCGGAAGCCGCTTTTACTGTCTGGCATAACCTCTTTGAACTGGGCCGGCTTCAGCCTGGCGACAATCTGCTTATTCACGGCGCGGCCAGCGGCGTTGGCACCTTTGCTATTCAGTGTGCCCATGCCGCAGGGGCGAGAGTCATCGCCACCGCTGGCGGGGCGCAGAAGATGGCCGCCCTGAAACAACTGGGAGTCTGGCGCGCCATTGATCGCCATAGTGAAGATTTCGTTAAAGTGATTGCTGAGTGCCTTGCCGGGCGGGGTATTGATGTGGTACTGGATAATGTCGGCGGTAATTATGTGGCGCGAAATCTTAGCGTTATGGCGCCTGGTGGGCGTCACATTAGTCTCTCGTTTATGCAAGGTTCTCAGGTACAACTGGATCTGCAACTGGTAATGCGTAACGCATTGAGCCTGACATCGTCGACGCTACGTCCCATGAGCAGGTTAGAAAAGTCTCGTCTGGCCGGGTGTATTAGTGCGCACCTGTTGCCTTTGCTGGCTGATGGTCGGATTATTCCACAAATCCATCAGTCGCTACCGCTAGCCCGGGCAGCCGATGCTCATCACATACTGGAAGCCAATGCCAACATTGGAAAAGTGCTGTTACGCATAGACCATAAAATCCCTGAACGGAGTAGCCATGTTTAAACTGTATTATGCCCCGACCTCACCCTTTGTGCGTAAGGTCATGATCACCGCCTGGTGTCTTGGTATTAACGATCAGATTGAAATGCTGGAATCAGCCGCGCATCCAATCCAGCGGGATGCGCGGATCGCCCGCTTTAATCCATTAGCCAAAATCCCGGCATTTCAGACCGTCGACGGCCAGTTTCTGTACGACAGCCGGGTAATTTGTGAGTACTTAAACGCATACGCCCAGGGCGGATTGTTCCCCGTAGCAGGCAATGCGCGCTGGACCAGCCTGACCCGACAGGCGTTAGGGGATGGATTACTGGATGCCGCGCTGCTAGCGCGTTACGAACGTACGGTACGTCCAGAGGAAAAACAGTGGGCGGGTTGGGTTGATGCCCAGTTGCAAAAAGTCTCGGCGGCGCTTGATGAAATCGAAAAATACGCGGAGGAATTCAGTCGCATCCCGGACGATATCGGCCTTATTACCCTCGGTTGTGCCCTGGGTTACCTTGACTTTCGCTTTGCCGATCTTGTCTGGCGAAACCATCATCCGCTAACCGCCGCCTGGTTCGCTGAATTTGACCAGCATCCCGCAATGGTCAAAACACGCCCGGTTGCTTAATGGTGATGATTTTTTCCTCAGGGGGCAGGCAATGTCGCACAATATCTTCTTTTTAAACGGACCGAACAGCAACCTCTACGGGCTTGATAAAAGCGGGACATACGGTAAAGAAAGTTTTATCTCTATTGGTGATCGCTGTAAGCGCCATGCAGCGTCATTGGGTATGACGCTGGAATTTCGTCAGAGCAACCACGAAGGGGTGTTGGTCGACTGGATTCAGGAAGCCCGACAGAGCGCCAGTGCGCTCATTATTAATGCCGCCGGGCTGAGCTACAGTTCGGTGCCGATTCTCGATGCGCTGTTGGCCTTTGACGGGCCGATCATTGAGGCGCATATGAGTAATATTTGGCAACGAGAGCCGTTTCGTCATTCTTCACTGGTATCCAAAGCGGCGACCGGGGTTATTGCCGGACTGGGTGCATTAGGCTACGAACTGGCACTAAACGCCGTGGCGCGCCTTCTTGACGCGGAGGCGGAATGAGCCGCAAGACAACCCTGGTCTTTTACAGTGAGTTCGACAGTTTTGAGCACTGGTCTGCGTTTCTCCGCCCGCACCTGCCGCATGTCAACATCTGTAGCGCCGAAGAGGTCACTGATCCGGATCAGGTGCGCTATGCGCTGGTGTGGAAGCCGCCGCACGGTTTTTTTGCCCGTTATCGTCATTTACAACTGTTGGTGAATTTGGGCGCGGGGGTAGATTCGCTGGTGGGGCGTGATGATTTGCCGGCGATCCCCATTACCCGGCTATCCGACCCTAATATGGCCCGGATGATGGCCGGCTATGTGCTGTTTGCCGTATTACGTTATGCCAGGGATATCCCGGCTTTTGAACGAGCGCAACGTGAGCGTCACTGGCACTACCTGCACCCACGGCTGCCTTCCAGTATCAGGGTGGGCGTTTTGGGGCTGGGTGAGTTGGGATCCTATGCCGCACAGGAGCTGGAACGTCAGGGGTTTGATGTGCGGGGATGGTCGCGCACGCCAAAAACCTTTGCGGGGGTGACATGCGTCAGTGGTATGGCCACGCTAAATGACTTTCTCGCCAGTAGCGACATTCTGATTGTTATGCTGCCGTTGACCCCGCAGACCAGGGGCCTGTTAGATGAGAAACGACTGGCATGTTTACCCCGGGGCGGGGCTTTCATCAATGTGTCGCGCGGGGCGATTGTCGACCAGCGCGCGCTCACGGCAGCATTAATGAGTGGGCATCTGAGCGGGGCGACACTGGATGTCTTCGACCATGAGCCGCTTCCGGCACAGGACCCACTATGGGGACTTGATAATGTACTCATTACCCCTCACCTGGCATCAGTGGCTATTCCGGCTACTGCCGCCGCCCAGGTGGCGGATAATATAAAACGGGTCTCCAGCGGTGAAAGCGTACTTAATCAAGTCTTTCCCGGGCGCGGGTATTGAAACGTTCATAGCAAGCGTCATAAATCGGTCATTACCGGGCGGTTTATGGCTCTCGCTGCCGGCTCAGATTGCCCTCACCGCCTGGGGGTCAAAATAACTTGGCGCGGCCATCCCCGGAATGTATTGGTCCGAGACAAACATGCGGCAACGTTGCGCAAAGGCATTCACCACCAGTGACGACTGGACACTGGCAACCGTGGCATACCCCAGTTGCATGGGTTTGTGAGTCCCTGCAAGACGCAGCCGGTGTAACCGTTTCCCATCTTGCGAAATATTGACTTTAGGCCGCACATTGGCGATACAAAAGCCGACGCCGTTGGCGACCATCGCCCGAACCACTTCCATGCTACCAGAACGCATGATGATATTCGGCGTCACACCCGCCTGCATAAATAGCCCCATAAAATACTCCCGGCTCCAGGGGACATCCAGCAGCACCATGGGATAGTTTGCCAAATCCTGCATGGTCACGGCGGACATGTTGGCAAAGGGATGATTTTCGCCCACCATGACATAGGGTGGTAGCTGTGCTAAGGGCTGAAAATCAATATCACTACTTACTGCAAGGTCGTAGGTCAGGGCGATATCAATATTTGCCGCGCGCAGTTCTCTTAGCAGTTGCTCATGGTTACCTTCCGTGTGCGTTATGCGCACGCCGGGGAAAGCCCGGCCAAAACCAAAAACCAGTTCCGGCGTTAGCACTGGCGCCAGCGAATCAAAACATCCGACGCGTAATGGTCCACGGACATTGTTCATTGACTCGGCGGCGATGGTGTAGAGTTGCGCCATTTGCTCCAGTATTCGTTTTGCCTCTATCAGCACTTCACGCCCGATGGCGGTCAGAGATACTCCCTGAGCATGGTGACGAACAAATAATTGCACACCTAATTCCGACTCGATATGGGTAATTGCCGCTGAAATAGACGGCGATGACACATGTATCCGCTCCGACGCGCCGATAATGCTTCCGGCGTCGCCTGAAGCGACAAAATATTCCAGCTGCCGTTGGGTTATGCGACTGAGCATGCAGGTTCTCCAGATAATGAAGCCGGTGGTCGGACGCCACGCGTGCGTAATCAATGATTATTCTCCGCGATGATTGATGCATAAATCATGCCGGGAGCAGGTGAATAATGGCGACTAAGTCCCTTAACACGCATGTCATTTTTCCACACCAATGATTAGGGAAAATATTATCAATGTCTCGTCATCTATAGCATCAGGAATTCCGACGCAGGAGCGAGGCAAATGCTGTTTTACTGAATCCGCATCTCACTTCAGAATTAAGCCAACACCTGCAGCAATAATTGCCCTTATTTAGGGCATAACGTTAGCGGGAAAAATGAGCTCACCCAAACAGTGCATGCCAGCGTTTCGGCAAAGTTATCTAGCCCTTCAGGCTTCACTGGTCATGCGCGTTTGTTGGTTAATTTGGCGGGCTTTTTTAGTTCATCCGACAGCGTGCCCGTCGAACTGCGTCAGTGATTATGTTATCCCGGCGCTTCCATGAGGATCGAAATATGTTGCGTAAAATTTGTGCCCTGGCATTGCTTACAACCAGTATTTTTAGCGCCGGGACGGCGACGGCCGCTGATAAACTGATTGTTAGCACGTGGGGCGGAAGCTTTAAAGATCTGATTGATGAGGCTATTGGTAAAGCCTTTACTCAACAAACGGGGGTTGAGGTTGAATACGTCACCGGCGGTACCATTGATCGCCTTAACAAAGCGAAACTGGCGTCATCTGCTGAGACAGATATTACCTTTACCACAGCGCATGTAGGTTGGTTATATACTAACAGCGGGTTGTTCGAAAAACTGGATATGACCAAAATCCCCAATGCGATCAATTTGGTTCATCAGGCTAAATTAAGCCCGTATCATATCGGGGTCTGGGGCTATGTGTATACCATTGGTTATCGTCCCGATAGCGTGCCGAAAGGAGAGACTTTTACTAGCTGGAATGACCTGTGGAACCCTGAACTAAAAGGGACGCTGGCGCTTCCCGATTGGGATCCAAGCCATATTATTACCGTTGCCGCCAAACTGTCCGGCGCCGATGCCGAACACTGGGAAAAAGGGCAGGCGAAACTTAAATCTCTCATTCCCAACATCAAAGCGTTTTATACCGATGATGCCAATAGCCAACAATTGATCTCCACCGGAGAGACGCCCGTGCAAGTTATGCTGTCAATGAATGCCTACAGTATGATCGCCGAAGGCGTTGATATTAAACTGGCTATACCGAAGGAAGGGGCGATATTAGGCGTTGATGCGATGGGCATCAACAAAGGAAGCAAGCATGCGGATCTCGCCTACACGTTTATGAACATTGCGCTTTCGCCTGACGTTCAGGAAAAAGTGGCCAAAATATATCGTGGCAGTCCGGTTGTGACTAATGCAACCCTTGATCCTGAGAGTGCAAAATTACCCGGCATGCTGACCACCACGGCGCAATGGGATGCCACCATCAATATTGACCAAAAACTGCGCGCAGAAAAAACGCCTGAATGGCGCAAGTGGTTCTCGGAAAACATCATGGCACATTGATCTCATAAGGCAGTGGCGGCCACAGGGCGCCACTGCCTTACGCCGCATTTATCACGCAGATTATTTCAGCGATCCACTTGATTTCAGGCAAAACGGCCATGACACGAAAACCCGCTTTTTTACCCTGGTTTATTGTTCCCTCGACACTGACCGCCCTTGGGTTGGTTATCGCTATGCTGGCGGTGCTGCAATACAGTGTGCGATCTTTTATCCCGGGTTCACTGGATGTTGGTGGTTTTACCCTTGCTAACTTCGCAGACCTGCTCAAAAAAATCTATGTGGGCGCATTCCTTAATACCGTGGCGCTCAGTGTCAAAACCGCCTTATTGGGTCTACTGATGAGTTATCCGTTAGCCTGTGCATTAGTGCGGACCCGTGCCGGGTGGTTAAAAACCACCCTGTTGATCATCGCCATTACGCCGCTGTTTCTCGGCGAGGTGGTGCGCACCTATGCATGGATTATTGTTCTGGGTAACAGTGGTTTCCTTAATAGTGTGTTGATGGCGTTTGGGTTAATTGAGAAACCATTGCAATTTATGTTTACTCAGACGGGCGTGGTGTTGGCGTTAGTTCATGTCACCATGCCTGTTATGGTGCTTATGCTGGCAACCGCGCTTTCGCATATTAATCCTGCTTATGAAAAAGCCGCCACCAGTTTAGGGGCCGGACCGATCCGTGTTTTTCTCACGATAACGTTGCCGTTATCTATCCCGGGGATTGTTGCCAGTTTGACCACTGCCTTTGCCTGGACGTTTAGCGCCTTCGCCACCCCCCAACTGATCGGTGGGGGAAGAGTCAGCACCATTGCCACACTGGTTTATCAACTGGGTTTTTCATCAATGAACTTTCCGTTCGCGGCGGCCCTCAGTCTTGCCGGACTCGTGCTTACCATTTTGCTGCTGATGTTACTCAAACGTATAACTCGTGTCTTACCCTCGGTCGGAGAGCACTGACATGACCCGGTCAAATAAAGATAAAATGGTCAGCCTGGCAGGGCGCTTGCTGGTAGCATTAATTCTGGTCTTTGTATTATTGCCGGCTATTGTGGTGTTTATTTCATCTTTCAGCAGTACCGCGGTGCTTTTCTTTCCGCCTAAGGGATGGTCACTGCGCTGGTTTGAGCGGGCATTGAGCTACAATGACTTCCGCAATGGTTTTTACTCAGGACTTATTGTGACCGCCTGGGCTTCAACATTGGCCGTGCTTATCGGGGCCACGCTGGCTATTGCCGTTGAGCGTTACTCTTTCAGTGGTAAACGCATTCTCGAGGGCGTGTTGTTATCCCCGTTATTTATTCCGCATTTCACCATCGGTTTAGGGTTACTGATGTTGGTGTCGCAATTAAATATGACGCGCGGTTATGCTCTGGTCATCTTCTGCCATATTATTCTGGTGCTGCCGTTTGTCCTGCGCAGTATTTATGTATCGTTGAAAAACACAGAACAGCGGATTGAATTGGCGGCATCCAGTCTGGGGGCGCCGCCATTAATGGTGGTGTGGACTATTACGGTTCCGCTCATCATGCCAGGCCTGTTTGGCGGCTGGTTATTCGCCGCTATTTTATCATTTAATGAGTTTACGGCATCTTTATTTATCACCACTCAGGCAACACAAACATTACCGGTGGCAATGTATAATTATGTGCGTGAATTTGCCGATCCAACATTAGCGGCGTTATCGGTAATATATATCGCCGTAACGGCAACGATGCTGGCTCTGGCGAATCGTTTTCTCGGGTTGGCTCGCGTCCTCAATGTTGAATCCAGTGAGCGGTAGTTTGTTTTTTCCAAAGCGCTGAGTTTAAAAAGCGTGATTATCAAAATACACCCGCTTGATTAGACTTGCCGTTGTCGATGAATTATGTCCACCTAAATTCGTTATTTCTTCGACGTGCTGTCGATGCTGATGCATCGATGAAACATCTCAGGGGCGATCACCTTTAGGAAATGCAAATGTCAGTAGAAAAAATAAACACCTTGATTGTCGGTGCGGGTCAGGCAGGGATCGCGATGAGTGAACATCTCTCGCTCATGGGCGTGCCGCATATTGTGCTGGAACGGAGCCGGATCGCTGAGCGCTGGCGCTCGGAACGTTGGGATTCTTTAGTGGCAAACGGACCGGCATGGCATGACCGCTTTCCTGGCTTAGCATTCGACGATGTCTCGCCGGACTCTTTTCAGCCCAAAGAGCGCATGGCAAAATATTTTGAGGACTACGTTCATATGCTTAACGCGCCGGTGCGCACAGGGGTTGATGTCATACACGTGGCGCGGCATATTGGGCGTCCGGGCTTCAGGGTTACGACATCCGCAGGGGTGTTTGAGGCGATAAATGTTGTTGCCGCGACCGGTCCTTTCCAGCGCCCGTCCTATCCGAAGATCATTCCTGATAACGAAAAAATTCAACAAATTCACTCCTCGGCATACAAGAATCCGGCCCAGTTAGCGCAAGGCGCGGTTTTGGTCGTCGGCGCGGGGGCCTCTGGTGCTCAAATCGCCCAGGAGTTGAAAAAAGCAGGCAAAATGGTTTATCTCTCTGTGGGTCAGCACTATCGTCCGCCGCGCGCTTATCGTGGTCGGGATTACTGCTGGTGGCTGGGTACTCTTGGTCTGTGGGATGAAGTTAAAATCAAGCCCAGAAAGGAACATGTCGCATTCGCCGTCAGTGGCTATGAAGGCGGCAAAACGATCGACTTTCGGCGTCTTGCACAGATGGGGATTACGCTGGTGGGGACGACGACGTGCTGGAAAGGCGGGGTGATTGAATTCGACGCCGGACTGGCTAAGCATATTGCTGAAGGTGATCAGGCGTACTTCGATGTTCTGCGTCTGGCCGATGCTTACATTGAGCAGAATGGCCTGCCGTTTCCGCCTGAACCCGAAGCCTGGACGCTGTTGCCTGATCCGGACTGTCTTAAGGATCCGATTTTAAGCGTAGATTGCGCCACCGCAGGCATTTCCACCGTTCTTTGGGCGACGGGTTTCAAATTTGATTTTAGCTGGCTAAAGGTGGCGGCGTTTGATGAACAAGGGATGCCCGTGCATAAACGGGGCATTTCCGCCGAAAGTGGTATCTATTTCCTCGGATTACCCAATCTGGTAAACCGTGCCTCTTCCTTTATCTATGGTGTTTGGCATGATGCGAAATACATCGCCGACCACATTGTTATTCAGAACGGCTACCGCTGTTATGAGAAATCCTGATTCAGCAACCGGTCGTTGCTCTTTGCGTGGGGCACGATGCTGCAATCTCTTGATGCGCTTTTGGTCATGCTGACCGATGCGCATTGTCCATCGTGGCGAGCAGGATACGGGTGTAAGGATGCTGTGGTGCGCTGAATAGCTGTTCGACTGCTGCTGTTTCCACGATCTGCCCGTCTTTCATGACTGCGATCCGGTGACTCATATGCTGAACCACCCCCAGATCGTGCGAAATGAACAGCATTGATAGCTGAAATCGCCGTTGCAAAGCAATCAGCAGATCGAGCACTTGCGCCTGGGTTGTGACATCCAGCGCCGAAACCGGTTCATCGCACACCAGTACCGTGGGTTCTGCGGCCAGCGCCTGGGCAATGGCAACGCGCTGGCGCTGGCCCCCTGATAGCGCCGCCGGACGACGTAATAACAAGTCAGGCGCCAGCCCAACCAGCTCAAGCAGTTCTTTTACGCGCCGCTTGCGTGCCGGCGCCGTTAAATCAGCGCGTAACCGCAACGGCTGCCCAACGATACGCTCCACGGTGAACTGCGGATTAAAGGCGCTGAGCGGATCCTGTGAGATAGTCTGAATGCGCGAGCGGCGTGGACGACGTTCACGTTCATGCAGCCTGCACCAGGACTGGCCCTCCAGCTTTACATCGCCACTGTCGGGGGAATACAGCGCCAGCGCCACTTTACCCAGCGTCGTTTTACCTGAGCCTGATTCACCCACCACGCCCAGTGTTTCACCGCGCGCAATCTGTAGTGACAGTTGTTTTACCGCTTGATGCCGGCTACCGTCAGGACGGCGGAACGACATTGAAATAGTGCAGATCTCCAGCGATGGCGAGGACAATGTCGGTGAGAGAGTCGCCGCAGATGGCTGAGAGGTAAAAATGCCGTTAAGCGGATCACTGCCTGCGAGCCAGTGTCCCCGTGTGGCGACGGAGGGGATCGCGGCCAGCAATCGTCGGGTGTATGGGTGTTGCGGCGCTGTGAGTATCTGCCTTGTGGTGCCGCTTTCCACCCCTTCGCCTTGCTTCATTACCACCACCCGGTCGGCAATTTGCGCTACCACGGCGAGATCGTGAGTGATAAGCAGTACGCCATGACCAGCTTGCGCCAGCTCGGTAAACACGTTCAATACCTGCTTTTGCACTGTCGCATCCAGTGCGGTCGTGGGTTCATCGGCAATCAATAATTTAGGACCGGCCGCCAGTGCCGAGGCGATCAAGGCACGCTGCCGTAAGCCGCCGGACAGCTCATGCGGGTACTGTGCCGCCCGGTTTAATGGATCAGGAATTCCCGCCCGTTGCAACAGAAATGCCACCTCGTCCGTAATCTCTCCGCGTTGCAACAATCGGTGGATCAACAGAGGTTCTGCTACTTCCTGCCCTATGGTACGCAACGGGTCAAGTGACACCAGGGCATCTTGCAAGACAAAACCAATTTCCCGGCCACGAATGCGTTGCCAGGTGTGCGCATCCAGGCGTAACAAATCACATAAACGGCCATCATGCCGGGACAGCGTGAGTGTATTGGCATGGATAATCGCGTTCGCGCCCGCCAGACCGACCAGCGCACGGGCGGTGACCGATTTCCCTGAACCGGATTCACCGACCAACGCCAGTATTTCACCGGCGTTCACCTGAAACGAAATAGTCTTCACCGCCTCTACCAACCCATGACGGTCAGGAAAGGAGACGCTCAAGCCCTCAACGCACAACAGTGGCTGGGAAGCGCCATCAGTCAGGGAACGGTTCATTGCATGCCGCCTTTTGCCAGAATGAATTGTAAGCGACGGCCCAGTAGCGTAATAGCCATCACTGAAAGGGCCACCACGCTGGCCGGCAGCAGACTGAGCCACGGCGCGATATCAAGAAAGTTACGCCCGTCTGCGAGTAGCGCTCCCCATTCCGCTATTGGCGGTACCACGCCCAGTCCAAGGAAACTGAGTGAGGACGCAGCCAGAATTGACTGCCCAACCCCGATGGTTGCCAGTATCAGAAGCGGGCGCAGGGAGTTTGGGATAATATGGCGCAAGACGATGGACAGTGTAGGTTCACCCAGCGTCACCGCCTGCTCAACATACCCTGAGAGTTTTACTTGCAACACCTGTGAGCGTACCAGGCGCGCATAGCTGGCGATACCGGACAAGCCAACGGCAATCAGCGTGTTACTGGCGCCACGCCCCAGAACCGCAACCACCAACAGTGCCAGCAGCAGTTCGGGAAACGCCAGCAAAATATTGAGAATATGGACCAACAACTGACGGATATTATGCGGGGCCAGTGCTGTTGCAGTGCCGAAGATAATGCCGCCAACACTGGCCAGCAACATAGCGCCGACGCCAATCGTCAACGAGAGCGCGCTACCATACACGACACGAGAAAATACATCGCGTCCAAGGGGATCGGTGCCAAACCAATGAGTCAGACTGGGCGGTTGTAAAATGGCGTTGATATCCATCGCATCGGCGGCAAAGGGGGTGAAAAGCTGGGGGAAAAAAACGGCCAGCCCAAGTATCAGTACGACACTGGCCGGAAGCAAAGTCGCTGGCGTTAGCCATGGGTTGCGGTTGCCGCCCGGCAAGCGCTTTTTCGTCAGCAACAGCAAGGGTTCATCCGTCATCTCAGCGCGTCCTTCGTCGCATGCGTGGATCAATCAACAGATAGAGCGCATCAACCAGCAGGTTGATGACCACAAATGTCAGCGCGGAAAACATGACCAGCCCCAGGACCAACGGCATATCGCGGGCTTCGATCGCCTGTAACGTGATTTGGCCGATACCGGCACGGCCAAAAACCGTCTCGGTCAGTATTGAACCGCTAAGGACATTGGCCAGCAAGGTCCCGGTCAGGGTAGAGATGGCCAGCGCGCCATGGCGCAGGCCGTGACGTAGTCGTAATCGGGTTTCGCCGACGCCGCGGGTTCTTACCGTCAGGGCAAAGGGTTGCGAAAGGGCATCTTCCAGTCCATCGCGCAGTACCTGACTTAATAATGCTGTCAGCGGCAGACTTAGTGTAATAACCGGCAGTACCAGCGCGGCAATACCTTCATTTCCCATGACGGGAAACCAGTGCAGCCTGAAGCTGAACACGCTAAGCAGCACGATGCCTATCCAGTACACCGGGGTACTCAATAACATCAGTTCAATCCCGGAGAAAAAAGCGCTCAACTGATACTGGCGACTGGCGGTCGCCAGTGCATTGATAATGGCGAGAAACAGCGCCAGCACCAGGGCGCTAACGGCAAGCGGCAAGGTCTGGCCGAGAGCGTCACCCATTACTGAGATCACGGATTGACGATATTGGTAGCTCTGGCCGAAGTCGCCGATTAACGCGTGACCGCAATAACGGGCATATTGGAACCACAGCGGCTGATCGAGGCCAAAGTGGCGGGTCAGGGTGGCGCGGTACGCCTCATCAACAACACTGTCGCCGCCGCTGAGAATCGATACCGGATCGCCGGGGATCAACTTCACAGCGATAAATGTCAGCGTGGCGGCCCCCCAGAGCACCGCCAGAATCATCACCAGCTGCCGCAGAGCCGAATACGCCAAATTAACGACTGAGCCAGACATCATAAAAGTTTGGTTTTGCGTTAGTGGCCCAACTGATGCCATGCACATTTTTCGTCGTGCCTAACTGATAAGCCGGGATATACAGCGGCACCACATAGGCGTGTTCAATCACTTCGCGCTGGATCTCGCCATACAGGCGTTTGCGTTCGCTATCTGACGCGCCGACCGCCTTTCTCAGCTTATCATCGAGCGTGTGTACCTGACTGTAGTTGTAGCCATTGGGCGGAATATAGTGAGAGTCAAAAACCGTGCGCAAAATATCCGGCTCGGCGCGGACGTAATAGATCGACAAGATATCGTAGTCATGGGCATTAATCCGTGCCGTTTGGCCCCCGGCATCCAACGGATCGAGTTGTAAATCAAAGCCAGCCTGTTTGACCTGAAATTGAATGGCCTGGAAAAGGGTGATATCTGCGGCTTCCAGACCACTCGGATCATAGACAAAATGTAAACTCAGGCGCTGCCCCTCTTTAGTCCGGAATCCTGAGGCATCTTTTGATGCCCAGCCCGCTTCATCCAGCAACCGGTTAGCGTTGGCCAGATCAAATCCCCACAGAGACGCCACGGCGGGGTCATAATAAAGCGTCGAGGGCCCTACCACGTTATCGGCGGCTTTTCGCGTTCCGAACCAGGCGATTTTCACTGCCGTGGCGGTATCTGAAGCGCGGAGAAAAGCCTGACGGATTTTACTGTCCCGGAATGGGCCGTTAGCCGTATTAAGAAACAAAACACGATTAACACCGGGATTTTCGCGGGTTATCACCTGAAGCTGGCGGTTACTTTGCACCGATTTATCATTGGCGGGTGGCACGGCATCGATGGCCTGAATCTGCCCGCTGCGCAAAGCGCCAAGGCGTACGGATGACT
This sequence comes from Enterobacterales bacterium, assembly GCA_015655145.1. GTDB lineage: Bacteria > Pseudomonadota > Gammaproteobacteria > Enterobacterales > Enterobacteriaceae > JAATFO01. The sequence goes on from JAATFO010000091.1 coordinate 23,722, forward strand.
CAGGAAGGTACTTGAACACCATCGAATCCAAATAGGCCGGGCCGTTATGGGCGGCATAGCCTGGACCCCAGTGGTAGTCGGGGCGTTTGCTTAAACGGCTGCCATTTCCTTTGACGAATGATGTCAGTACAAAAGGACCTGAACCCACCACTGTATTGCTGGTATTAAGGGTTTTCTTCAGGTACGTCGGCGACTGAATACCCAGATAGGGCAAGCTCAGCCCTTGCAGCAGGGGCGCAAAGGAAGATGCATAGCGGATGACAACCGTATTATTATCCGGGGTGGTGATCGACTCAATCGGGCCCAGCAGCGATTTGGCATAGCTGGAGGTGGTTTTGGGATCCAGTATGCGATCCAGGTTATATTTTATCGCGGCTGCATCGAGCGGGGTGCCATCACTAAAAGTAACGTCCGGGCGAAGATGAAAAGTATACTCCGTGTTGTTGTCATTAATTTCCCAGCGCGTGGCCAGCCACGGGGTAAAATGATTATCTTCCGCCTGGCCGACCAGGGAATCGACCAGGTTACGGCTGATCAACGCGGTGACCGAATTGCCGGTGATTGACGGATCGATGATGGGAGTATCACTTGCTAAACCGACATTCAGCGTCCCGCCCTGAAGCGGCTGTTCATTTGCCCGGCTGGATAGACTACATACACTCGATAGCAGTGAGAATGTTATTATGGTAATAATCTTTGCCCATCGTGGTTTCTTTTTTTCCATAACCTGTTTCCTCTTATTCCTGCACTGCCAATATGTCCGAAGGGTGTTTACTTTGCTGTGTGAATGAATTTAGGGTTCGGCTTAAAAACTGTAAACGATTTAAAAAAGCTTATTAATCTCATCCTGGGCATATGTCTGTGCTGGAAATTACCTGACGGCTTCATCGCCATACGGTTCATTCAGCCTCGGTAATATCATGGTCGTGTAAATAACGGTCGAGGCGAATTAGCGCCAGCAAATAGACCGGCAATGCGTTAAATAACGTCGGTAAATGCAGTGATTCGTCGGCACCGTGCGGCAGACCATGCCCTTCGGGTAAAAAATTCGGACTGTTTTCGCGGGTGCGTACGTAACCCGGACCAAAAGTGATGGCGCGTGGCAACACTTTCGAGTGGGTCACGCCGCCCATAGCATAAGGCGCATCGCTGCGACCGCTTACCTCATTCCAGCTATGTTGAAGTAGCGTCAGTACCGGGTCATTTTCTGGCCAGTAAAATGGCGCTACATCGCGCCACGTCGCCTGGAGCTGGATGTCTGAATGAAGCCTGGCCAGTTGTTGCTGTAATCTGGCGATGATCGCGGCACCCTCGGCGGTTACCGGGTAGCGAATATCGGCATGGATTGATAGCGAACCTTCTGCTTCAGATTGCCAAAAACCGGCATTTAGCGTCAGTCTGCCGGAAGGCGCATCGTTGATCGCCAGCCCGGCACCTTCACCAAACGGTGAGGCGAACAACTGTACCAGCGCGTTGGCCAATTGATGTTCATGCGCTGGTAACAATTGCAGTTCTGTCAGCGCCGAAAGCAACAGGGGCGCCGCATTCAGCGTGTTGTCGGGAAATGCTGCATGTCCGGCTTTCCCTTCAGCGACCAGTAATGCCGCCCCGGTATCGGTTTTATGCAGGCTGACTTTCCCTGCGGCAGGACCATGCAGCGCAGCAATTTTCTTTTTCAATTCTGGCGTAGCGGTGATATCAAGCGCCAGATTAGCCCTGGCGGGAACGCTGTTACTGGCATTGCCCGCCCGTAGCCGCGCCAGCAAACCGGCTGAGGGAATCTGCAGGGTGAAACTGATTTGTCCTTTTTGGGCGAAGTTGACCGGAAACTTGCCATCGGTCACCAGCGACAGACGCGGCACCGGGCCGTGTTCAGCATACCAACGCAAATCCGCCATGGTGGTCTCTTCCGCCAGACCATAGAGGATGCGCAGATTGTGATGCAGCGGAATGTTAAGGTCACGGATGAGTTTAAGTAAATAAAGGTTAAGGATGGCGGGGCCTTTATTATCGGCAACGCCACGGCCAATCAGGAAATCATCACGTCGTGTCAGTGAAAAGGGCGGATAAGTCCAGTTATCACCCGCCGGCACCACATCCAGATGGCTGATAAGCCCGATATCATGCTTATATTCGCCATAGATAATCGATCCGGCATAGCCGTCATGTTGTTCGGTACGAAAGCCTGCCTCCCCGGCGAGTTCCAGCGCATGCGTTAGCACATTGGCGCACTGTGGGCCGAATGGTGCGCCGGGCAGAGCCTGATCAGCACGACTGACGCTGGGGATAGCAATCCATTCCGTCAGATCAGCAATCAGTTGTTCCTGATGGGCGGCCACCCATGGGGTGATGCGGGCGAGCCATTCCTGTTCCTGTTGATTTACTGGCGCGGTCATGTTTTTCCTCCGGAAAGTGTGTTTTTCAGAGTAACGTATTGTCCGGCAAACTCTTTAGCTCGATTTTTTCTATTGATTGCTGCGGGAAAACTAACGCTGCGAGGGACGGTATTCGTGATACCGAAGACGACAAGGGCAGGTTTTTTCGGGCGAGGGCGCGTTTAGCTATACACTTTTGTGCGCCAGGAAAATTTCATCTCTGGATGAGTTCATCCTCGTCTGTATGGGCTGGAAAAGCGTAACATACTATTTATTCAGTAGTTTTAAAGATGATGCCTTTGATGAGATTGTTCTTCATGACAGCATTTCATTGGCTTGGCAGTAAACACCCACCGGGGTAACTGGTGGGTGTTTACTTGGTGTTTTAACTGAAAGTTAGCTCTGCGCCCAGACTCGGGGGGACTCCACTTGCTGATTGCCTGCTGCCGAACTTTGTGAGGCAGTGAGTACCTGGTTAGCACCTTCTTTCACTCCTTCCTTCGCGCCCTCTTTCAATCCTTCCTTAGCACCGTCTTTCACCCCTTCCTTGACTCCGTCCATAGTGCCCTGTTTCGCACCTTCCTTGATGCCTTCCTTAGCCCCCTGTTTCACGCCTTCTTTCACCGCTGTTGTAATTGCTACGCGCCCTATATTTGCGGCCAGGCCGGCTGCGCCAACGCCGGGAATAAGCACAGTCAGGAAGCTCAATGCATCAAGCAATTTATAGATACCCCCCCCTTTTTCTTTCTTCTGATCCGGCTGGGTTTCCTGGCCTGCATTCATATCCTGCTTCGCAGAAGCGGATATGGGATCGTTTGCCGGTGGCGAGTACTGCGGTGACGAGGCCACCTGATTAGAGCCTTTACGGATAAAAGCATCAATGTCGCCTTTACCAATGCTTTGGTCGTTGGCCTTGTTAAAGAAGTTGCCGCCAGCGCCATGTTTACCGTTATCCAGCATTGAAAACAACATTGAGTTTGGCTGGCTGAGCAAGTTGGCTGCATCGCGTACCTCCTGGCTATTACTCTCGTTGTTGGCAATTTTGGTGAGTTTATCTGTATTTATGCTGCCGCCTTTGAAAAAGATATCTTCATTATTTTTGATAGTATCGAGCGCGTTGTTCTCCTGTGAAGAGAGCTTTACATTGTAAGAGGCCAGGTCGCACATGCGGTCGCGTGAAACGCTGGCATTGGGATCATCCTTGCCGGTGAATTGCTGCCATTCGTCAGGATGATCAGTAAAATATTTTGCCGCGGCAGACACTTGCGGCGGGCATTTGCCCATATCCTGCGACCCATCGGCGATCTTTTGCAGCGTCTCCAGATTGATGTTTTTCGGCATGCTTTCTGAATAAAGATAAAGTTCGCGCATGGCATCGTTGGCGGTCATTTCGCGGGTAGCTGAACCCGGTTTTGCATCTGAGGGTACATAGTCGTGGGTATAACTCTCTGATTTTGCATTGGCATATTGCTTGATTTCCGGGTTTTCTTGCCAGGTACGAATGTCTTTGGAACTGATTTTGCCATCGCTTTTGCCATTCTTCGCGGAATCAATTGCAGCAAGCATATCCGGATTTTTCAGTAGTGTATCCAGTGCCTTTTTTTCATCGCTTGGGGTATCAGGATCATCGCGCAGTTTCTCTAATCCTTCACGGTTCTGGGCTTTTCCCAACAGTTTTTCATGCTGGCCCAGCGTGGTAATCACCTGTTCAAACGACATTTGGTCACTGCTGCTGGAATCACTTGACGACACCTGACCACTCTGGCTGGAATCACTTGACGGCAAGGTCTGATCGGCCCCCTGAGACGTAGTGCCAATATTGTCTGACGACGGTGCGCCAGAAATAAACGACATTATCTGTGAGAGAAAGGATTCGAACGACGCTACGCCACCCTGTACGTTTTTATCAGGAGTCGTTGAGTTCTTATCAGGAGTCGTTGAGTTCTTATCAGGGGTATTTGAGTTTTTATCAGGGGTATTTGAGTTTTTGTTAGGGGACAAATCCACCCCGGAGGGGCTGGACGATGTATAGGAGATAGTATTTGAATCACCCCCTTTTTTGTCAGGTTGCGCTGGCACGGACGTGCTCCCTCCTTTGTCAGGCGTATCAGTATTACGTGGTGCGCTAAAAGTTGAGGGTGAATAGCCAGAAACACGCATTGATTTTTCCTTCCATTAAAAGAGGAGATTATGTTCACTGTGTAGTTCTCCCTTAGCGAAAGTTCCGCACGTTGAGTTAAAATTTGATAAACAGGTATAGATGCTATTGATCTTTGTCACCCAGAACATGTTGCCGACAGATACGCCCGTGAAAAGGTTGTCTGGCTGTCACTCAGGCCGTATTGTAGAAACGGACAATGCCCCTTCAGAACGGGCTGAACCGCTTCGGAAAACCAGGGCAATTCAGGGTTGAATAAACATGGAAAATGATGATTTTTCGCCAGAAAGGAATTATTGATGAGCTGGAAACAACACGCACCCGCGAGGCTGGAGAATAAAAATATACTTTTACGAACAGTGCAGGAGGCAGACCGGGAAGCGCTTCGCGAACTGGCGCGTGATAGCCATATATGGAAATATTTTGTCGCCCGGGTCAGCAATGACGTTGAATTTGATGATTTTTTCAACAGCATGCTGAACGCTCAGGGGAGCGGTAGTCGGGTGGTATTTATTGTTATTGATAAAATTTCCAGTAATATTGCGGGAAGTATGAGTTTTAGTAATATGGTTGAGCAGGAAGCGCGTCTGGAAATTGGCTGGTCATGGTTGGGTAAGGCATTTCGTGGCAGGGGAGTGAATCGCCAGGCGAAATACCTGCTTATGGAACACGCGTTTGAAACACTAAAAGCAATCCGTGTCGAATTCAAAACAGATGTTTTAAACCTTCAGGCCCGGGCCGGATTACGCAATATTGGTGCGACTGAGGAAGGAACGCTTCGTAGTTTCAATTTTATGCCTGACGGACGTCGGCGTGATGCTATTTATTATAGCGTGCTTGACTCTGAATGGCCTGAGTTAAAAAAAAGATTGCAGTAGCATGAATGTGGTACCTCCGGCAAGGGGGATCAATGAGTTTGTGTCGTTGATCATAGTAATATTTGGCTATTTCAGCAACACAGTATCATTTGTTCTTCCATTAATTAAAATTTGGAGTTTATAAGTCAGTTAAATTTTGTTGAGCTGGTTCATGTTTATACAACAGGCAGTCCAACATAGAAAAAGGTAACGCTATGCGTACATCAGATTATATCAGGTTATTGTTTCTTGCGGCGATATGGGGCGCCAGTTTTCTTTTTATGAAAATTGCCGTGCCTGAATTTGGTGCCGTTAATACTGCTTTTCTGCGAGTGTTTTTTGGTTTTGTCGGCCTGGCGGCAATCATTTTTTTATTGAAATCCCGCTATTATTTTGATGGGAAGTTTAAATCATCAATGTTACTTGGTGTCATTAATTCAGGACTGCCTTTTTTTATGTATTGTCTGGCGGCTAAATGGTTGCCAACCGGTTATTCTGCAATATTTAATGCGACTACACCACTGATGGGCGCATTGATTGGCTTTTCTTTCTTTGGTGAAAAGTTGACCATGCGAAAATGGGGTGGCGTAGTGCTTGGGCTGGCCGGAATTATGGTTATTACCACGGTTGGCGAGGTAAATTCAACCACCAGTACAGTGGCTGGTGTTGTAGCTTGCCTGGTCGCGACAGGCTGCTATGGTGTGGCCGGTTTTTTGACGCGTCGCTGGATATCCGATAGGGGAGGGTTGGATCCTAAAATGGTGGCTTTTGGCAGCCAGATTGGCGCGACGCTATTTTTGCTTCCCTTCTTTCTCTGGTCTGTTGATCACGGACCAGAGATAAACTGGCTTCAGGGAAAGGTTTGGGCCAGCGTCATTGCCGTCGGTCTTATTTGTACTGCACTGGCTTATATTCTTTTTTTTCGGCTGATCAGCGATATTGGTCCTATGCGTTCATTAACCGTGACATTCCTGATCCCACCTTTTGCTGTTTTATGGGGATATTTTGTCCTGGGAGAAACCATTAACAAAGGTTTTATTGTCGGTGCGCTGATTGTCTGTATTGCGGTATGGATGATTGTTAGTCCGGGAAAGAGCGCGGCTGTCATTAAACGTGAAGTCGTTAAATAGCATACGGTCAGTAAGTTACCTCCATATCGTTGACATAAAAGAATTTTTAGACCAACGACGATCCTAACCAAACCGGTATCCCTGTGGGTTATTTAGCGCTGCATACCCCAGCGTTTTACCGTCAACCTTTCCAGTGTGGAAAAAATCAGGCTTTCCACCAGCAGACCAATAATAATGACCGAAGCCAAACCGGCAAAAACGCGATCAGTAAATAACTCATTGCGGTTCTGGTAAATGTACCAGCCCAGTCCGCCTTTGCCACTGGAGGCGCCAAACACCAGCTCGGCCGCAATCAGCGTGCGCCAGGCGAAAGCCCAGCCAATTTTCAGACCGGAAAGAATGGACGGCAGCGCCGCCGGGATAAGAATATGCCAGACATAGCGAAACCCACGAAGACCATAATTGCGTCCGGCCATGCGCAACGTTTCAGAAACTGACATGAAACCAGACCAGGTCGTTAGCGCCATTGGCCACAGTACGGAATGAGTTAGCACAAAAACCAGGCTTTTCTCACCCAGACCAAACCACAATAGCGCTAGCGGCAGCAGGGCGATAGCAGGCAGTGGGTTAAGCATTGAGGTGAGCATACCAAGCAAATCGCGGCAAAGGCGGTTCGAGACGGCCAACGCGCTGAGCGCCAGCGCCAGCAGGCTTCCTGATACATAGCCTTTTAATAATGTGCCGAGTGAAATCGCTATTTTAGTGGGAAGTTCGCCACTCAGCATATCGTCAATAAAGGCGCGCCATGTCTGAGTTACACTGGGCAACAACAGATCATTTTGCTGCCACAGTGCGGCGGCCTGCCAGAGCAGCAGTAAAATTATCAGTAACCCGCTTTTTCGGATCCACGCGGTGTTCCACAGGCGGGTGTACAGCGGCAGTGGTTGCTCAACGGTTTGCTGTTGTAGCGGGGTGAGTTCTTTCAGGTATTCAGGGCGGATCGGGGGCGCGGTTTTTGGCTGGGGTAACGTCATAATAGTACACTCGTCAACGGTGACAATGGTCCGGAAGCTGTCTGTGGTGCCAGGGGCTCAGGAGTAAACAGAAGATCGTGAATCCGCTGGGCGGTCAGTTGGAAAGATTCACGCCCGCTGTCTGTAAGGCTGAACTGGTGACTGTTTAGCTCGGCTCTGACCCGACCCGGATGCGGCGAGAGAAGTAATATACGGCTGCCAACGACCATTGCCTCTTCAATCGAATGGGTAACAAAGAGCAAAGTAAAGCGTTCATCTTCCCATAACCTCAGTAATTCTTCCTGCATCTTACGCCGGGTCAACGCGTCCAGTGCGGCAAACGGCTCATCCATCAGTAACATTTTTGGTTGCATAGTTAAGGCACGAGCAATGGCAACGCGTTGCTTCATCCCGCCTGAAAGCGTATGAGGAAACGCATCAGCAAAGCCGGTCAGACCAACTTTATCTAAAAAATACAGCGCCCGTTCACGTGCTTCGCTTCGGCTTGCTTTACGACTTGCCAGCAGGGGGAAAAGTGTATTTTCCAGCACGGTTTTCCACGGTGGCAACTGATCAAACTCCTGAAAGACCATCATGCGATCCGGCCCCGGTTGTACAACGGGCTGGCCGTCAAGGTGAATTTCACCGTTGACCGGCGGTAAAAAGCCACCAATTGATTTTAACAGGCTGGATTTGCCACAGCCGGATGGGCCGAGCAAAATAAATCGGTCGCCAGGCCAGACATCAAAGCTGACGTCATGCGTCGCGCGGACCAGGCGGTGGCGTGTTCGATATTCCAGACCCAGACCACGAACCTGCAACAGCGGACCAGGGAATAAATCCGTCATAGGCGGTGCCTCTGATGCCATCTGCGGCTGGGATTAGCTGCCGGGATTGACATAAGCTTCCGGGAAGAAATAGTCTTTCCACGAATCGGCTTTATTTTTCAGTATGCCAAGTTGATGTAATTTTTCGGCATAAACAAATGTACGCTCTGGTGAAACAGTAAAATCAATTTCTGGGTCTTCAACGATTTTTTGCACCAGGGGCAAGGGGAGCTTAGATTTTTCTGTACGAATATAGGTGCGCGCCGCATCAGCTTTGTCAGTTTTAATAATCTGTGAGGCTTCTGTCAGTGCGGCATAAAAAGCCCGATAGGTTTTGGGGTTCTGGTCATGGTATTTTTGCGTGGTATAAAGCACATTGAACGTACCAGGGCCTCCTAACACGTCATAAGAACTGAGAATTTTATGTACGTTAGGGTGTGCCAGCGCCTGATACTGGAAAGGCGGGCTGGAAAAGTGGGCGGTAATTTCTGTACCGCCTGAAATTAAGGCGGCATTTGCATCCGGATGGGGAAGGCTGATGCTGATAGCGTCGAAACGTTTAAACTCGCTGGCGCCATACTGTTTAGCGGTCTCTATTTGCAATGTCCGCGACTGGAAGCCTACACCTGCCGCTGGCACCGCAATACGATCTTTTTCCGTCAGGTCGCTAATTTTTTTCACTGCCGGGTTGTTACTGAGCAGATAGTTCGGCATCGAGCCGAGCGAGGCAATCGCCTTTACGTTCTGGCGCCCATGGGTACGATCCCATACTGTCAGCATGGGGGGAACGCCAGCGGAAGCCACATCCAGCGCGCCCGATAATAAAGCTTCATTAATCGCCGTTGCACCGGACAGCGTTCGCCATTCAACCTTAATATCCAGCCCTTGTTCTTTACCGTGCTTTTCAATTAAGTGCCGATCATGGACTACATCAAGAATCAAATATCCGATGCCAAATTGTTGGGCAATACTGATATTCCCTTCCGCATAAGCAGACTGAGCAACGCCGCCCAGCATAGCCAATAACACCGCACCACCAACAGAGGCCAGATGACGCTGACGAAAATAATTTTTCATATATTATCTCAACAGTTTTTTATATATTTTAGGACATGCGTTAACCACAGTTGTGGCACCATAAAGGGGAGGGGGACGTAATGTGAAATTCTTTTTCGCTATATTAAATAATCGATGTGGATAACCTGACTGCTATTGCTAATAATGAATAACGATAGCATAAATCAGCGTTTGCTTGCTGTTTAATAAGATGGGCTATTTGTTTTTGTTTTATAGCGTGGATAACCGTGAAGATATGCCTTTGGGCGATCCATTATCGCATTATTGATACACGCGGGTGGCAGGCAGTCATTCTGGTGTGTCCTCCGTTGTCGGTTTATTTCGTTGCGTTTCTGATTGGTATGAGTAACGGCAGTATGCAAAGTACCAGTAATGCGACGATAATCAGCATTTGCTTGATTCCGATCACATCGCCAGCCATACCGTAAACGACGGGCATTAAAGCCCCACATCCTAATGATGCCGTGTAGAAAATAGCGAACGCGCGTGTTTGCTGTTGCGGGCTGGATAGCTCGGCAACGGTACCGTACAGCACAGACGAGGTGCCATTCAATGCAATACCCAGAGGGATCAACAGGATATAATTAACCTGTAACGGTGCGAAAGCCATCCCTGCTACGATTACTGCTGTTATCACTTCGCTGACAGCGACGGTCTTGAGGATGCCTGCTCGTGGGGCAAGTATTCCAAAAACCAGCTTGCCGAATGCGCCGCCAATAAATATCGCCGTCAATGAAAAGCCAACCTGACTTGCTGATGCCCCTTTTGCCGCCATCAAAAAAGGGAGAAAAGTCAGTGTGCCGGTTCGCGTTGCGTTGTCGATGCTACCAATCACACACAGCGAAGTGAACGCACGTTTTCGCAGTGAATCCGTCGGTAACGATTTCAGTTGTTCAGGTTGGTGCGGTGTTGCCTCGTCCTGTACGTCGGTGACAGACGAATGTTGGCGCGGTGCTGTTTTCCTGATATCGGCAGGCAGTAGAATCGACAGGCTAATTGTGACAAGGAAACCAAGGATGGCGATTAACTGAAGTGCGGTTCCCCAGGAAATAACCAGCAGACAGGCAGAAAGAATACTTGGGATCACCCCTTTGCCAACATCACCAAAGAAATTGTATGTGCTTAACGCAACGCGAACATGTTTAACGGGGTAATACTGCGTAATAAAGCTGGAAGACAAAGGGTGCTGAACGCTGGCGCCCAGTCCTCCCATTACGATCAGTAGCATGAGCTGAGTTTGGGTAGCTGAAAGTCCATACAGCAACAAAGCAACCGTTAGCAGTAGCGTGCCGGCAATTAATATTTTGCGCTCGCCGTATCTTTTTCCTAATTCTCCCGCAGGAATTTGACAGGCAGACATGGCGCCGGAGAACAGCATTTTAAGTAAACCGATATGGGCCATCGAGAGTCCAAATTGCTGTTGCCAGAGTGCAAAGAGGACATAGTGCATGTCGGTAGCGCCATCATGAAAAAGGTGGGCAAGACTGGTTGCTCCCAGCACCTTGCGACTCTGTTGTTTATGGTCCACTCCTTAATTTGTTTGATGGCTGGAATCCGTGTTCAGGCTCATTAATCACTCTCTGGGTTGTTAATTTATTGATGATCAGCAACAACACCAGCATGGCAATAATCGGGTATTCAGTAAAACGGTTTTTGCTCATGACGACCTCTTTATATTGGCAATGCCTGCATGCCGTAAGCGCGCTAAAGTGAATGGCGTTACTTGTTCCCGATGTTGACCCGAGAGACATGTATTGCCGCCGCAGATCTGCGATCCATGGCCTTCCAGCTACCGATACCGTCAGTCAGATATCGCTGTTCAGGACAAAATCACCCGCTTTTCACGGCATACCGAGAAGATAAACACACCTATAAACAGCAGTGCGAACAAGACAACAATGGTTGGCCCGGGGGCACTGTCGAGGAAAAATGACAGATAAGTACCACTAAAACAGACCGCCACGGATAGCACCATTGAACAGATCATCACCGATGAAAAAGTGCGCATTAGCAGAATAGCAATGGCGCCGGGGGCGATCAGTAGGGCAATTGAGAGCACAATACCCACCGCCTTCAGCGTGGCGACAATGGTCAGTGCGATCATACTCAGCAGCCCGTAATGTAACAGCGCCGTGTTCAGCCCGCATGCTTTTGCCTGATGTGGATCAAAAGCATATAGTACTAAATCTCGCCATCTAACAGCGATAATCAGCGCTATGACACCGGCAATAGCGCCGCTTTGCAACATATCGCCCCAGCATATCGCCAAACAAAATAGGGTCGAGATGGACCTCGGATTTGACTGAAATATAGATAATCAGCCCGGTAGCAAACATGCCGGAGAAGACAATCCCCATCACGGTATCCTGCTTGATACGGCTATTCTCTTTCAAGTAACCGGTAGCCAGTGCGCAGAAGAGTCCGGCACAAAACGCGCCAATGGCGAGAGGAATGCCAAGGACCCAGGCGATCACCACCCCAGGAAATACCGCATGGCTCATGGCATCCCCCATGAGTGACCAGCCCTTAATCACCATAAAGCTGGAGAGCAGGGCACAGGGGATGGCGACGATCACCGAAATACTTAGCGCGGCGTTCATAAAATCAAACTGAAACGGGCTGAGTAGTCGTTGCGTGATATTCATGACGCCACCTGTTGCGCTATGTTGGCGCGTCGGCGTCTGGCCAGCAGTCCATGTTTGGGTGCCAGGACAAAGGCGCCGAGAAATATCAGCGTCTGCGCCACAACAATAATGCCACCAGTGGCGCCATCCAGGTAGTCGCTGATCCATGCGCCGATGAAACTTGTCGCGCTGCCGATGGTGACCGCAATCACCAGCAACCATTGAAAACGGTCGGTCAACAGATAGGCAGTGGCACCGGGAGTGACAACCAGACAGACGACAAGGAAGGCGCCGACGGTTTGCAAGGCGGCAATGGCGCAGGCGGCCAACAGGGTAAAAAACAGCAGCTTCAGGCGTGTCGGGTTAAGACCGACAGAACGCGCATGATTTTCATCAAAGAACGTCACCATCAAATCCTTCCATTTGATCAGTAAAATGAGTAGCGAGATGAAGCCAATAATAGCCAGTTGTAAAATATCCTCCGGGGCGATGGCCAGGATATTACCGAGCACGATAGTCTGAATATTGACCGATGTGGGGTTGAGAGACACCATAAATAACCCGAGGCCGAAGAATGAGGAGAAGATCAGCCCGATAATCGCATCCTCTTTCAGCCTTGTGCGCTGATTAAGGAAAAGCATACTCCCTGCCGCGAGCCCACCAGAAATAAATGCGCCAAAGGCAAAAGGCAATCCGAGCATATAGGCCCCGGCAACACCCGGCACAATCGAATGAGACAGCGCGTCGCCAATCAATGACCAGCCCTTAAGCATCAGATAGCAGGAAAGAAAGGCGCAGACGCCGCCAACCAGCGCCGATACCCACATCGCGTTGAGCATGTATTGATAGTGGAAAGGTTCAGCCAGCCACGTCATGAGTGATTCTCCTGTACAACGGGGCGTGCCGGAGAGACTTCGCTGTTGCTGAATAGCTGATCACGCAGCGTTCCACTGAAAGCATTTTCCAGGTTTTCACGGGTGAAGGTAGTGGCGGTTGGTCCGCAGGCCAGAATGGTTCCTTTGACGATCACCGTGTGGTCACAGTACGCGCGGATGGAAGACAGATTATGCGTCGAGACCAGTATGGTTCGGCCCTCATCCCGTAGCTCGTGCAACAGGCTGATAATCTGACGCTCGGTGTTTACGTCAACCCCGGTAAAGGGGTCGTCCAGCAGGATCACCTGACCGCGCTGGGCGATGGCACGGGCGAGAAACACGCGTTTTTTTGCCCACCGGACAGTTCACCGATCTGGCGCTGGCGAAACGCCGTCATACCGACCCGCTCCAGCGCGGTGGCCACCCAGCGTTTGTCCTTGTTACGGGCGATACGCAGTATGCCCATATGGCCGTAGCGGCCCATCATCACAACGTCTTCCACCCGTACCGGGAACGACCAGTCAACCTCTTCGGACTGGGGCACATACGACACCAGATTGCTTTTCAGCGCCTGGGGTCCCGGCAGACCAAGCAACGTAATTGAGCCGGTAGAGAGCGGCACAAATCCCATAATAGCCTTAAACAGCGTTGATTTGCCGGAGCCGTTAATCCCCACCAGCGCGGAAATACTGGCGGTGGGAACCTGTAACGAGCAGCACGCAAGGCGGTGTGCCCATTGCGGTACGTCACCGTCAGGTTGTCAACACAGATACCCTGTTTCCGTGTTATGTCGCTGTTCATTTGTCCAGCCCCTGTTGGATGCCCTTAACAAGTGTGTCGCTGGTAACCCGCAGGAGATCGAGATAGGTGGGGACCGGTCCGTCAGCGGCGCTGAGTGAATCGACATACAGCACGCCTCCATAGTGACTGCCGGTTTCACGCGCCACCTGACGGGCCGCTTTATCGGACACGGTGCTTTCACTGAATACCGCCGGAATATGTTGCTGTTTTACCTTATCGATCACTTTACGGACCTGTTGAGGCGTTCCCTGTTGATCGGCATTGATCGGCCACAGATACAACTCTTGCATGCCAAATCACGCGTCAGATAGGAGAAGGCGCCTTCACTGGTCACCAGCCAGCGCTGGTCTGCGGGTATTTGTGCCAGTGCTTGCTGCACCGGAGCAACTTACGCATCATGATTTTCCAACACTACACGAATAACGTCCTGAAGAGCTTCAGGAGGAAGTCGGTTATGTCTTGTTATCTTGATCATCTCTCTCAACGCGTAGCCTCCAGTAAAAGCGGCACAGTTCAGTGACGATAACTTTCTCGAGGCAAGGGTACCCAACGCACAGGGCGTACGTAAGCCATCAGCGCGCGGAATTTATGTTTTTTTTGGTTAAAAAACAAACATAAAAAGTAAAAAAAGAACAAATAAAAAAACAACATTCAATAGTTAACATCGATTAATGTAATGATTTCCGGGTGATAGTATTTGCCCAGGGAGACACACTGATATGTTGCGTTACTAACAGGTATCAGAATTCTTCTTGGTATATGCAATGAGAGTGAATCGTGTAGACGGCTTTCTTCATATATATTTTAAATTAGCAATTAAAGGACGTAGGAATGAAAAAAATTCTGTTATCCGCAACCATCGCTGCTTTGTGTCTGTCTTCACTGCAGAGTTTTGCGAAAGACGGTACCGTAACGTTTAATGGTACTATTACTCAATCAGGCTGTGTTGTTTCCAATGCGACTGATGGCACAATCACAGTTGATATGGGCAATTATTCAAGCTCTGCGCTGGCGACCACGGGTCAAACCGCAGGTCCAAAACCGTTTGAAATTGATCTGACTGAGTGTGCTACTGGCGCAATTAAAGTTCGTTTCGATGGCACCGCAGTAAGCGGAAATTCTAATTTGTTAGCACTGACCTCTACTGGCGCTACCAATGATCCGGCTGCAAGCGTTGGTATTCAGATCACTGACCTGGCAGGTGGCGGTATTTATACCATTGGCGATACCAGTTCGGCTGTTGCTTTCCAGAGTACCGATGACACAGGCGCTCTGAATATTAAAATGGCAGCAAGATATTATGCATATGCTGATGGTACGCCGTCTGGTGCAGCAAATTCATCAACTGACTTCTCTGTTGAATACCAATAATTAATTAATTCCCTGGTAGTATCTTAATTGGTAAATTAATATGAAAAAGATATTTTTCTTTGTATTTTTGCAACTATTCTCCAGATGTTCATTTGCGGGATTGCAATTGGAAGCTACCAGGGTTATTTATCATTCGAATAATTCATCTGCCAGCTTGTCGTTAAAAAATAAAACTAACCAGAATTATATGTTGCAAACCTGGCTGGAAACTGCAGATAAAAAAACAGACAAGAATATCCCGATTCAGGTTGTCCCGCCGATTATGCGTATTGACGCTGGGAAAGATGCGACATTACGTTTCATTTATTCAGGCAATGGATTACCAACCAATCGTGAATCGTTATTCTGGATAAATACACAGGAAATTCCGCCGTCCTCTCAAAAGCAGAACGTTTTACAAATTGCAGTACACAGCCGACTGAAGCTTTTTTATCGACCTAAACAACTCAATACCACACTGGATGAAGAAGTTAAAAAATTATCCTGGATGAAAACGGGTAATAATATTTCGGTAACAAACAACGGACCTATGTATATCTCACTAAACAGATTACACAGTGAGAAATATAATGACAGATCTGATATGGATATTGATATGATTGCGCCGTATTCCACACGCTCATTTAGCTTACCTTCATCGATGAAACTATCTGGCAAGATATATTTCAGCTATATAAATGATTACGGCGGTACAACGGAAGTTACTGGTGCCTCTTTAAAGTAATTTGACCAGATAGAATTCAATGAAAAATAAAACCCTACAGCTTTTTCCATTGCTCGTGGTTTTTCCGGGTGCATTATATTCTTCAACACTATTTGCTGAAGAATTCAATATGCAATTTGTGCATGGCAGCAATAACCTGAATGTCGCTGAGCAAGTTTCCCAGGGGCAAAGTTTCCAGGCTGGTACTTATCCTCTGGATATATATTTAAATGAGCAAGCAATTGATAACCTGCCGGTGACCTTTGCCAAAAACAATGAGACAGGAAATATTGAACCTTGTTTTACCGGCGAGCAACTTTACAATTACGGCATCATTGTTCCTGCGCCACTGGAGGGTAAACAATGTATAGATATCAGTAAAATTATTCCCAACAGCACTGTTGCAACAGATGCCAGCAGACAACGAATTGATCTCTCGATACCGCAAACCAGTTTGAAAGTGATCCCGAGAGGAACGGTGCCGGTCCGCTTGTGGGATAACGGGATCAATGCCGGATTTGTTAATTACAATGTCAGCTATACCGATAATGATAATCGGGTTAATGGCCTGCGCGATAATGAGCAATATAGCTATATTTCCCTGGAAAATGGGTTGAACCTGGGACGCTGGCGTCTTCGTCAGAATTCCTCTTATACGCACACCAGTTCATCGGGTTCACACTGGGATAACCTTGCCAGTTGGGCCGAAACAGATATTCCGTCTGCCAGAGGACGTCTGATTGTCGGGCAGGCGTCTACCAGCAATACCGTTTTCGATAGTTTCCAGTTTCGCGGTGTGCAGTTGAGCTCCGTGGATGACATGTTGCCAGACAGTATGCGTAATTTCGCGCCGGTTGTCAGGGGGGTTGCATCCAGTAACGCCCGGGTTACCATTCGTCAAAACGGCTATATCGTATACAGTACCAATGTTTCGCCAGGACCTTTTGCCATTCGGGACGTTTATCCCAATACCAGCGGCGATTTGTCCGTTACGGTAACCGAAGCAGATGGCAGTGAGAAGCATTTCACGGTTGCCTACTCATCCATTACCAACCTGCTGCGCGAAGGAATCTGGAACTACCAGGTCACTGCGGGTCGCTATCACAGCGGTACCAGTGGCTATATGCCACAGTTTATTCAGGGAACCGTGGCCCGTGGCATCAGCCATGATTTAACGCCATTTGGCGGTGCCATGGTGGCGGATAATTATCAGTCTGCGGTGCTGGGGATTGGCACAAGTTTAGGTGATTTTGGCGGCGCGTCTTTAGATGGTAGCTATGCGCGTACCGATCTGGCCTCCGGGGGCGTAAAAAATGGCGCCAGTTTCAGACTCCTGTACGCTAAATCATTGAATAATTTCGGTACCGATTTCCGTCTTGCGGGTTATCGTTATTCAACTTCCGGGTATTATGATTTCAGCGATGCAGTACAGGAACGCCGCGACTGGGATAATGGTGTCTATAAGCATGAGTATCTTGATCAGAATAAAGTTACCGATGGTACGCCTGCCTGGGCCGAAGACAATAATGCGGTTTATTATTCAGAGCGCTACGGTAATAAACGTTCAAGAATGGAGTTATCGGTTAATCAGTCGCTAAATGGATATGGACGCCTTTTTGTTAATGCTAACCAGTTGACATACTGGGGAACAAATGAAAAAACGCGGACATTGCAATTTGGTTATAACAGCAATTATAAACGGCTGAGTTATTCCGTATATATTCAATCAATCCGCTCACAATACGCATATTCCGATAATAGTATTAACCTGACGTTATCATTACCTTTGTTCTGGAATGATGATAAAAATGTTATTGTGGCCACAACCCAGGCTTCTCATGATCGAAGTGATGGCGACAGTTATACTACGGGTGTTTCCGGAACGCTGCTTGAGGATGGTCGTTTAAGTTATGGCGCCAGTACCGGACATAGCCAGACGGGGAATCAAACCAGCGCTGCCAACTTGGGTTATCAGGGCAGTATGGGCAATATTAGTGGTAGCTATAGTTACAGCAACAGCTATACGCAAAAGAATCTTGATGTTAGCGGTGGTATTGTCGCGCATTCCGGTGGTATTACGCTTTCGCAACCGCTAGCCGATACTTTTGCATTGGTGCATGCTGATAATGCGCAGGGCGTTGCGATTCTGAATGCACCGGGCGTTAAATTCGACCACTTTGGCTATGCAGTGGTCAATAACATATCGCCATATCGGTACAATACCGTTGCAATTAATACCGAGAACTTATCTCCAGGTCTGGATATTCCTCAGGCGGTTATACAAACTGTACCGACGCAGAAGGCCATTGTTGGTGTGAATTTTGAGACTTTTTATGGCCACAGTCTGCTTATTCACAGTCAACTGAACGATGGTTCTAATCTGCAAATTGGGGCAACAGTCTATAACGAAAAACATCGTAATAGCGGAACGGTGGGAATGAACGGGGATTTGTATGTGGCAGGCGTTAAAGCCGGCGAGAGGTTAGTCGTCAAATGGGGTGATGGACCAACGGAACAATGTCAGATAAACATTCCTGACAATCTGGCACCACAAACTAAAGGGCAGGGGTACCAGGAAATTTCACTTACTTGCCGACAATCTAAAGGAGTCAGATGATGATGGCTAACCCAATGATTAAAAAAATTATATTTCTGTTGGCTTTTCTTCTGACTACGTTGCTATACAGTCAGGAAAGTCTGGCGCTGTCTTGTCGATATGGCAGTAATTCAAGCAGTTCAACGCCAACGGGAACTATTTTGCAAGCTTTCCCCATTGGTTCGGTATCATTTGCGCAGTCGGATTTCACTAGTGGGACATTGCTTTGGCGTTCATCGACCTATACTGCAACGTTTACATGCTGGGATACTAATAAGTATCCACAGGGAGAAGATGCTTATATTTACTGGAATCCGCAGGGCGATTTGTCAAAAGTAGATCCATCACTAAACGTGGGAGTGACCATAAATGGCACTGATTATGACTCTGTCAACTCAGGGAAAGGGATAAGAGGGCCCGATGTTGGTGCAGGTACTAAATACAATGGCACCAGTGTCGCGACGCCATTAACGGTTACCGTCTCATTCTCTATTTATATTAAAGCCACTGGCGTTACGCCACCATCAACTTTTGCTGACATTGGTAGCGCAAGAGTATTTCAGGTTGATGGTGTTCGGGCCTTAAATAGTACGCCAAACAGTAACTATAATGCTGAATTGACTAGTTTTAATAATATTAACGTGTTGCAATGCACACCCACCGTCACGATTACTGGTACCAGTAGTAATACTATAGACTTTGGTACGGTGATGAAAGAGACGTCGGCCGTAGGTAAAGTGGCCAAGACGATACCGTTTACCATCAGTTCTGATGTAAGTGGTGGGGGATGTAAAGGTCAACAGCTTGTGGTTAGCTTCAGCAGTTCTTATGTAAGCAGTAGCGACAGTTCCTTGCTGATTCCTTCAACTAAGCCAGGTGTTGGCATATATATAACAACAGCAGGTTCTACGACTCCGTTAACTTTCGGGACCATTTATAATTTCACGGATTCAACATTGTCAAGCAATGTCAGTTCGGTAACTAATAGCTATAATGCTAATCTAAAATGGTTGACTAATAGCCCCACGCCAGGAGCCTTCAGTACAACAGCAGTTGTTAGTATTACCTTTAAATAACTATATAGCTCCTATATTTTAATTCGGATTTATTATGAACAGTTGCGACGACGTTTCTGTAAATTATGTTTTTCAGCCTATGGTAAATTCTTTTGGGAAAATTGTAGCTGTCGAGTGTTTGTCAAGAATTACACTCAGGAATACGTCAGTGAGTATAAATCCTTTGGCTTTTTTTAAAAGTGCAACGTTTGAGATGAAAAAAGATTTTTTCCATGAACAAATTGATTTAATTAAATATAATGCAAGCTGGTTTTTAGATAATAACATCATTGCCACGATTAATATTGATCAATCTATTTTAACATACCTTCTTAAAGAAGGTATGGAGATCATAACCCACCCTTATAAATTTATCCATTTTGAAATAACTGAAAACGTAACTTTTTTGTACGAAAGTGCTCATTCCCTTAACAGTGCCAATAATGAATTTATTTTCTGGCTGGATGATTTTGGCGCTGGTTATGCGAATTATAGTTCGATATTTAATCATCATTTCAAATATATTAAGATTGATAAGGCTATGTTTTGGAGTTTATTTAAAAAACCTAACGGAAAGAAGCTATTGACAACGATGTTGTGTTTCTTCAAAAAAAATGGGTTCAATGTTATTGTGGAAGGGGTGGAAAATATTTCATATAAAAATTTTATTGACTCAGTACCTTACTTTGCACTTCAGGGATACTTGTGGCCTGAATGTGGTATTGACACGCTTATGCAATATCAATTTTTAGATCATCGCAATGTATTGTCAGACATTTAGAATAAAATAGTCTATTTTATTATGCTTATCAGACTGAATAGGTTTGTTAACTGTATTTATCTTGTTTGCCGGTAGCATTAAATGCATTCCGCCGGCACCCCGTTCTTAATACGAAAAATCGCATTCATCGCAGCCCGACTATTAACCTACCCATAATGCTGTCCCGGCAGACGTTGGGTGGACAGCTCAGGCAACAAGGGTTCCATTTTTTGTCAAATCTCATCTAAAAAAAACCGTGGCGAGTTAAATATTTTGCTTATAATTTAGTGGGTAAGAGAGCATCACCGCCCTGTATGAAGAAGGCTATTAGCACAGTTTTTTATGTTTTCTTTTTTTTTCGATCAGTAACATGATTATTATTTTATCTAACAGGATTCTGTTCGTTCTGTTAGCTACTTTGAACTTACAGGAAACTATTCTCTTTTTCTCTTTCGGCAGGAAAACGTCATTTACAATAATAAGAGATATCATCATAATACCATCATGACCAAAATCTAATATTGCGTTCCTGAGTGTTTTTCCATTTAATTTTGGTATTTTATATGAAACATTACTGTCTATTATAATTCCACACCCTCCATGTGAAACATTTGCTATTCTAAAATTATAATTCATGCCGTCATTAAATTTACCATAGCACCGGAAACTATATTCGCTATCTATTGTAAATCTTGGCAGCAGTCGGCGTTGGTGTACTTCCAGATTTTTAGGAAGTAAAAAATAATCCTGGTTATTTTTTTTCTCAGAGCAAGACGTAATACAATCAAGTGAAATGTCATTTGACTTGACTGTGAAGCTTACTTTTTCACCGATACTCATTGAACAAGAAGCGCGAGGTATCCCAAAACCTGCATGATCTACTGAGGTTATGTATACCGATTGATTTCCCGGCATAATCAATAGTTCAATACTTTTTAATTTAAGATCACGTAATATCGCAATAATTTCAAATTTATTTGTTTCAACAGCAAAACTGTCCATAGGAATACACCAAGACTCACACAAAATAAGAAAAATCCTAATTATTTTAAATAATAAATTAATGTAAATTCCTATAATGATTGATTGGTGTTTGCTATTAATTATTTAATAACAATCGTTAAAACCATTTTTAATGAGCAATTTCTTAACATTTTTCTGATTTTTTTCTTGACATTTTTAACTGTTCATAAGTTGATTAAAAGTTTTTTATAATAAAAAATATGATGAATTTATTTGATTTCATCATATGGCCTTTGGCAGCGTTAAACCCCACAGTCATGAGGAAATAAATATTTTAACGCAGCCGTCTTTATCCAGTGGATAGAATGAAATTTTATTCAGCGGGGAGCAACTGTCAGAAAATTTATAATCGATATGGCATCATGAGTGGTCAGTGGGGGGTATGGTAGCCATGATGTGGAGACATCAAAACAGGCAGGGACATAATACAAATGACGGGCAATAGCGCGGATGGACCTGCCTTGCCGAAGAAGAACGGTGTTTGTCATTGTATGAAACAGTAACGCGAAACCATCCGTACAGATACCTGTGTCAATGACGTGAACAGGTGGCTTCACCGTTTTCCGACAATCAACACGAGCTGGCTAACGTGGGGGGATAATATAAGAAGTTATTTAGCTTTTTGTGAATATCGTCAACCTGACATTCATCTCAAGATCGTTATCAGTTATCATATCAACCAAATCAATAAAATCTGAAGGAAGAAGTCGCAACATGATTAACAGTTCCAGCCTGATTGCCATCACCGCAGCGCTTATGCTTACTGGATGTGCGAAGATTGAATCGGCAACTTCCGCAGCCAAGTCCTCGGTCAGTGCAGCCCTGACCCCGGCTAAAGCTGATATTGTAGATTTTTCTTCCGGACCTACAATGGTGACTGTCACCCATGTTCCCGCTTTGTCAGACGATGGTGCACCGATCTACGTAACTGTTGATGGCACCGATGCCGGTATTCTTGCTATAGGTCAAACCGTTGAGTTACACGTTAGTGCGGGTAAACATAAAATCGGCGGTTATGCACGTTCTTTGGTGGGCCGTGTAACCATTCCGGCGGTAGAGGTTACGACGGAACCGCTCAGCAAGCAGCACATCAATTATTCTGTAACAAGTACGACACCTAAATTTTCAGTCGGCCCATCGACTAAAGTGATCTTCAACGCACCCGTTGAGACAACATCGCCGGGGACGACATCTACCGTGCCTTCAACGACGGCAACACCGTCCGCAACGGCTACCACGACGCCAGCCGCCACATCAACACCCGCGGCTACCACGGCGCCAGCGGCTACATCAACATCCACGGCTACCACGACGCCAGCCGCCACATCAACACCCGCGGCTACCACGGCGCCAGCGGCTACATCAACACCCGCGGCTACCACGACGCCATCCGCCACATCAACACCCACGGCTACCACGGCGCCAGCGGCTACACCGTTGTAGAGCGTGTTCTCTTTGATATCAAGCTCCTGTGCCATAAGGGCAACAGGCTTGCCGCTTTCGACCAGTAACGCTACCGCCCTGCGCTTGAACTCCGGGGTATATTGTTGTCTCGTCATAGTGACCTCGCTTTCGTTGACTGATTTGAAAACAAGGTAGGCGCTAAATCAAGGACGGATCAGTTTGCCCAGATCGATACCAATAAGAGTCACATTTTGCATGATGGCCTCTCCTGAAAAGGGAACGTTTCGTCAGCGTACCCCTACGGGGGTGGGGAAACCAACAACGATCACCTGTGGTTGGTCATCTTCGTCAGCGTACCCCTACAGGGGTGGGGCGACCATCTCATTAAGCCTATGTGAACCTGAATCTTTGAAGGTTTTTTCCTTAAATGAGGCATGGCGAAGTTTACCTGAACCACTGTATAACCACGCGCTAAAATCGGTTTTATCCTGTTTACATTCTGAATGAATAGCGCAACAATGGGCGGCCTGACGTTATATCTGATACATGCCCCCTGAACTGGCAGGATGCCAAATAAAACATGAAATGGAGAGTGAGCGGATGTCCCAGAGTTTCCAAAATGAAATACCGAAGGCGCGCGTTAATATTTCATTAGATTTACATACGGGAGGCGCGCAAAGAAAGGTTGATCTTCCTCTTAATTTACTGAGTATTGGTGACTTCAGTAATGGGAAAACGACCGATATATTGTCCGAAAGAAGTAAAATAAATGTTAATAAGAACAATTTTAATTCAGTCCTTTCTGAACTGAACCCGGAAGTCAATCTCACCATAAAAAATACCCACGCCGATGACGGCTCTGAAGAAAACGTGCATCTGAGTTTCCGTGATATGAAAGATTTCGAGTCGGAAGCCGTCGCCCGTCAAATTCCCCAACTGAAAGCGATGCTCGCCATGCGTAATTTATTGCGCGACCTAACATCGAATCTCCTTGATAATGTCACGTTCAGAAACGAGCTGGAAAACATTCTCATGGACCCGGCGTTAAGCGATGAACTGCGTAATGAACTTAATGCGCTCGCTCCGTCCCGGGATGAATAATCGGAAATTTACAGGTAATTACTGTAAGCGTTAACGGAATAATAGCGGGAAAAATGCGTATGTCAGTTAATAATGAATCTCAGCGTCAGAATGCAGGCGCAACCATTGAAAAAACGCTGCCGCAGGGCGGGGTCTATGCCTCACTGTTTGATAAAATTAATTTAACCCCGGTTGCTGAAATGGGTGACCTGGGCGGGTTTGAAGATAATACCGTGATGGCCGAAACCTCGGCGAATGCGCGCGTGACCGCCGCCGTTCAGGTTTTTATGCAGTGCCTGCAAAAATCCGGGCAACAAGTGGAAAAGCTCGATAAAAACCTGCTGGACCATCATATCGCTGATCTGGATTTTCAGATTGGCCGCCAGCTTGACGAAATCATGCATCATGAAGCCTTCCAGAAAGTGGAATCCGTCTGGCGTGGGCTTAAATCCTTAGTGGATAAAACTGATTTTCGTCAAAATGTTAAGCTGGAATTACTTGATTTATCGAAAGAAGACCTGCGTCAGGATTTTGAAGACGCGCCGGAGATTATTCAAAGCGGATTATACCAGCACACATACACCGCAGAATACGATTCACCGGGTGGAGAGCCGATTGCCGCGCTGATTTCTGCCTACGAGTTTGATGCCTCTGCGCAGGACGTGGCGCTGATGCGTAATATCTCAAACGTCTCTGCCGCTGCCCATATGCCGTTTATCGGTTCCGCCGGCCCGCAGTTCTTCCTGAAAGACTCGATGGAAGAGGTGGCGGCCATCAAGGATATCGGCAACTACTTTGACCGCGCCGAGTACATCAAATGGAAATCCTTCCGCGAGACGGACGACTCCCGCTATATCGGCCTGGTGATGCCGCGCGTACTGGGTCGCCTGCCGTATGGCCCGGATACCCTGCCGGTGCGCAGCTTCAACTACGTCGAAGAAGTGAAAGGTCCGGACCACGACAAATACCTGTGGACTAACGCCTCCTTTGCGTTTGCCGCCAACATGGTGCGCAGTTTTATCAACAACGGTTGGTGCGTGCAAATTCGCGGCCCACAGGCGGGCGGTGCGGTGCAGGATCTGCCGATCCATCTGTACGACCTGGGTACGGGCAACCAGGTGAAAATCCCAAGCGAAGTGATGATCCCGGAAACCCGCGAATTTGAATTCGCCAACCTCGGTTTTATCCCGCTGTCGTACTACAAAAACCGCGATTATGCGTGTTTCTTCTCGGCGAACTCCACGCAGAAGCCTGCCCTGTATGACACCGCTGATGCCACGGCCAACAGCCGCATCAACGCCCGTCTACCGTATATCTTCCTGCTGTCGCGTATCGCGCACTACCTGAAGTTGATTCAGCGCGAGAACATCGGCACCACCAAGGACCGCCGTCTGCTGGAGCTGGAGCTCAACACCTGGGTTCGTGGGCTGGTAACGGAAATGACCGACCCGGGCGACGAGCTTCAGGCTTCTCATCCGCTGCGCGACGCCAGAGTGGTGGTGGAAGATATCGAAGACAACCCGGGCTTCTTCCGCGTGAAGCTGTTCGCCGTACCGCATTTCCAGGTTGAAGGGATGGACGTCAGCCTGTCACTGGTTTCCCGGATGCCGAAGGCGAAATCATAAACTAAGGCAGGAAGCCAATGAAAACGGAACAACCGTTATGGGGCAGGGGCCAGATGGTCTCTCCCCAGCACTTCCAGCAACAGGGCGCGTATGCGGCCTGGTCTGCGGAATGCATCGCCCGACTGGGCCTCTCGCATCCCTGGGGGATGATTGATGCCACTTTCGAAGCGGATGCACTGAAACTGGGCCGTCTGCAGGCCCGTCATCTGCACATCCGTTTCCCCGACGGCACGCTTATCGATACGGATAATGCTGACGACCTGCCACCGGTGCTGGCGCTTGAGGGTGAATCACATGACGTGGTGGTGGTTCTGGCGCTTCCGCTGCTGCGGGCGAATGGCGGCAACTGCCTTAAACCCGATGAGGTGGCCGGACGCCCGGTTCGTTATCGCCAGCGCTGGCGGGATGTCCGCAATACCTTTGGGGAAGACATCCGTCAGATTGCGGTGATGCAGCCAGAGCTGACGCTGCGTTTCGCCCATCAGAACAACAGCGATTACCTGACCTGTCCGGTCGCCCGTCTGCAACAGGATTTACAGGGGAGCTGGGCACTCGATGAAACCTGGCTTCCGCCACTGCTGGCTCTGCAGGGCAGCCGCTGGCTGGTGACCCAGCTGGAACATCTGATGACGCAACTTCGGGCCCGTCTGAGTCGCCTGATGGATATGCGCCGGGAAAGTAACGAACGCATGGCCGATTTTGCCGTGGCTGATGTGTCTCTGTTCTGGCTGCTCAATGCCCTGAACAGCGCTGAGCCCGTGCTGGGACAGTTTCAGCGCCACCCGCAAAGCCCGCCTGAGCGTTTGTATCCGGAACTGGCCCGACTTGCGGGCAGCCTGCTGACCTTCTCGCTGGAGCACCAGGTAAGCGCCATTCCGGTCTGGCAGCATGAGCAGCTGAATAACGTCTTCCCACCGCTGTTTGATTTACTGGGCGACCTGCTGGAAGCCAGCCTGCCGTCGCGGGTGGTGGCGATTGAACTTGAGCATGATGCCCGACTTCACTTCTGGCAGGCCCGCCTGCATGACCCCAGGTTACGTGAAGGGGCGGATTACTACCTCTCCGTGCGTTCGCCGATGCCGGTGGCACAACTGCAGGAACAGTTCCCGCGCCAGTGCAAGGTCGGCAGTCCCGATCATGTCAGGAGTATCGTCAATTCATCGCGGGTGGGCGTACCGCTGACGCCACTGCGCCATGTGCCGGCGGCTATTCCGCTGCGCCTGGAAAACCAGTATTTCAGCCTCGATGTCTCTCATCCTCTGGCCACCGAAATGCTTCAGGGCGGCACCTGTATGTTTTACGTTCCGGGCATGCTCGGCGAGCCTGAACTTGAACTCTTTGCGGTACTGAGAACATGAGTGAGCGTAAACGCGGCACCGCCGCGTCCATTGATATTGATGCCCTGCTGCAGGACACCTGGCTGCAGGTGATCAGCCTGCGTCACGGCCCGAAATTTCAGGATGGAGAAGGGCGTACGCTGTGGGAGCGCTGCATTGCTGATGTCGAGCGTGTGCAGCGTGAGCTGAAAGCGAGCGAACTCGATGAGGCCAGCTGTCTGCATATTCTCACTGCACAGTGTGCGCTGCTCGATGAGGCGGTCAAAGGTCGTGGTGTGGAGGATGACGCCTGTGTGCAGTGGTATGACATTCCCCTGCAGGGGCACTTCCTCGGCACCATGGACGCCGGTGACACGCTGTGCGATCAGATGCGCGATGTGCTGCGTGAACCGTCGCCTGACCACGCTGTCGTGACCTGCTTCCTGCGGGTCATGATGCTGGGGTTCCTCGGCAGTTTCCGCTCACTGAACGACCCGGAGCGCCAGAAATTCGTCAACGCACTCAGTGAACATGTCACGCCGTTCAGCTATCCACAAACCCATTCGGTACTGGCGGAAAGTCGTGCCGGACGGGGAATGGGCGGCTGGCTGGCGTCATGGCCCGTGCGTATTGGCCTGAGCGTGGTGGTGGTTGCCGCACTCTGGTGGGGACTGAGCCACTGGCTGGATCAGACGCTGCTGACCCTGTTGTCGGGAGCCGTGAAATGAGTCCTGCACAACAGCGCGGGCTTGCGCTGTGGGCCGCCCTGCTGAGTGCAGTGGTCTGCCTGGGTTTCCTGCCGGTCACCCGACTGGTTTCTGTGCTCGTTCTGCTTACCGTTCTGGGGATTATCATGGCGTTCTGGACTGTCGCCAGTCGTCGTGCAGAGCATGACGTCACCCTGTGTCTGGACTCCCTCCCGGAAGCCACTTACCGTCAGCCCGTGGTGCTGGTCTGTGGCGATCTGCCGCTGGTATGTATGCAGCACTCACCGGTGCTCACCGTCACGCAGGGATGCTGGATCCGCGTGGAGGATCATCAGGATCTGGAGCAGGCCGCCCGTCAGGTACTGTGGCTGCGCCCTGACTGGGGACGTCAATTGTCGGTGATGGTCAGTGTCTGCCCGCAGAAACACGCCGACAGCGAACGGCTTACCAGTCGCCTGCTGGCCCTGCGCTGGCAAATCAGCCAGCTGCGTAAAGAAACCGGTCATTCTGTGCCGCTGATTCTGAATGGTCAGGTTGGCAGCGCAATGACGGATGACATGCTCTGGCAGGCGGCTATTCCGGGGGAAGGCGTGAGGGTCTGGCGTGAGTCTTCAGTACCGAGCTCAATCGCTGCATGGGTCACCGCCAGCGGGGCGCCTGCGATGCAGCAGCAGGTGCTGATGAACAGCCTGATGAGCTGGTTCCATCAGCACGTCAACGCTGTCTTTATGGATGAGAACCCCGATGTTCCTGTCATTGCACCTGTTGCGGTGCTGTGGGGAATGGGACCGATCCTTACCGGAAGTCTGGCCACATCGGCCTGGACGGCATGGCTGTCTCGTCACACCGCCATGCAACAGGCCACTGGCTGGCAGCCGGTGGGGACGGACAGTACGGTTATTTCGCTGTTCCCGGATTTTATTCTGCCGTTGCTGCCGGAAGGGCGAGGCCTGACGCCGCGTGGGCGAGCCTTCCGTTGTGCGCTCGGGATTTTCACGCTGGCAGCCATTGCAGCGCTGCTCAGCAGTGGCTGGAACAATCGCCAGTTGCTGCAACGCGTGAGCTTCGATATTGCCCGCTATGACCGTATCCCGATGCATGATTTCGGACCAAAAGCCGACGCCGTTGCCGTCCTGCGTGGCGATGCGGCAGAGCTGGATGACCTGGCGCGCAATGGCGTACCGGCGCGGATGAGCCTCGGCCTGTACCAGGGGGAGCGTCTGCGAATGCCGGTGCTGGATGCGATCCGCTCCTGGGTGCCTCCGCCCCCGCCGCCTGAACCGCAGCCGACCCCCAAACCGGTACCGAAAATGGTGCGGCTCGATAGCATGTCGCTGTTCGATTCCGGCAAATCTGAGCTGAAAGCGGGCCCCACCAAAATGCTGGTCAATTCGCTGGTCGGCATCAAAGCGAAGCCAGGCTGGCTGATTGTGGTGGCGGGTCACACGGACAATACCGGCAACCCGCAACTGAATCAGACGCTTTCCCTGAAACGTGCTGAAGCGGTACGGAACTGGATGCGTGACACCGGCGACGTGCCGGAAAGCTGTTTTGCGGTGCAGGGCTATGGCGAAAGCCGTCCTGTCGCCACCAATGACACACCGGAAGGCCGTACGCAAAACCGTCGTGTCGAAATCAGCCTGGTACCGCAGGCGAATGCCTGCCAGATACCGGGTAAACCCTCAGCGCCATCGCAGGATGATGGCGCATCGTAAAAAGGATACACAAAATCATTCGGGCTGGATCGCGGCGGCAACTGAGTGAGTCCCCGGGAGCAGAGACAGCTCTGTGACCGGGGCGAATGAAGGCAGCCAACAACGAGGCAGTCTGAAGGATGAGGTGTATAAAATGGAGAAATTATCATGGCAATTCCTGTTTATCTTTGGCTGAAAGACGACGGCGGCGCGGACATTAAAGGGTCTGTGGACGTTCAGGATCGTGAAGGCAGCATCGAAGTGGTGGCTCAGAAGCATAACCTGTACATCCCGACCGATAACAACACCGGCAAGCTGACCGGCACCCGTATCCACACGCCGTTCTTGTTCACCAAAGAAATCGATTCGTCCAGCCCTTATCTGTACAAGGCTGTGACTACTGGTCAGACCCTCAAGTCTGCGGAATTCAAGTGGTACAAAATCAACGACGCGGGCCAGGAAGTGGAGTACTTCAACACCAAACTGGAAAACGTGAAAGTGGTGAAAGTCAATCCTGAAATGTATGACATCAAGGATCCTTCTAAAGAGAAGCACAACCACCTTGAACGCATTGAACTGCGTTACGAAAAAATCACCTGGACCTACAAAGACGGCAACATCATTCATTCCGATTCGTGGAATGAGCGCGCCACCGCGTAAGTTACTCGTCATATTCCGCCCTGTAGCGGCGTTGGCTGTGCCTATGCACCCCGGTCACTTACTTATGTAAGCGCCCGGGGCTGCACTCGCTTGCCGTCTTGCTACAGCACGAACTATTTAGAGTAACCGCTCAGACGGGCAGCGAGGTTGCCCGTTTTTTGCTGAGTGCCTGCGGATGCGAACCTTCAGCAAAGAAAACCACAATCTGCTTGCCAGCCCGACCTTGTGCGCTCTGGTCTCCTGAACAA
Source organism: Enterobacterales bacterium (assembly GCA_015655145.1). Taxonomy (GTDB): domain Bacteria; phylum Pseudomonadota; class Gammaproteobacteria; order Enterobacterales; family Enterobacteriaceae; genus JAATFO01. The sequence continues at coordinate 53,641 of JAATFO010000091.1, forward strand.
AGGGAAACAGCGAGGGGCGGTAGCGTGTCCAGGAACCGACAAAGAGAGAGATTCATGGAAAATCCAGCCATCCTGTTGCGACGTCTGAACCCTTACTGTGCCCGTGCGATGGAAGGCGCGGCTTCGCTCTGCCAGACCCGCGCGCACGCGGAAATCCCCAGCACGCCTGATATCAGGGCGACGATAATGCCGCCAGACCCGCGCGCACGCGGAAATCCTTGTCAGGCCCGCAAAGCCCGGCCTCATTCTGGCACCAGACCCGCGCGCACGCGGAAATCCTCATGCTGTTGCATGATGCAGGGCACCTTGTTAAACCAGACCCGCGCGCACGCGGAAATCCTTTTGCTACAGCATTAAAAAACAGCGGACCAATCACCAGACCCGCGCGCACGCGGAAATCCTGCCAGCGCACTGGCTGCTGAAGCTGCTCGAACATCGGGCTGGCGTTTGACCGTACACAAGGAGTGCACGCATGAGCAGTAATCCCCCGATTAGATTCAGCCACAACCATCACCTGTTGGCGGTGAAGGGATGTGAAGCCGAGTTCGATGTGCTGGCGTTTGAAGGCGATGAAGCCCTGAGCACGCCGTTCAGCTACCGTATTGAATTCACCTGCGGTGACCATGCCATCAGCAAAGAAATGATGCTGATGAAAGCGGCCTCGCTGACCTTACAGGCGCCGGTTGACCAGGGCTGGGGCATTAAAGTCCAGCAACCGGTACGGGTGGTGCAGGGAGTGGTCAGCGGCTTTGAACGGCTCAACACCTCAAAGGATGAAACCCATTACGCCCTGACGCTCCAGCCACGCCTGGCGCTGCTCAGCCGTTCGCATCAGAACGCCATTTACCAGGACATGTCCGTCCCGCAAATCGTCGAAAAAATCCTGCGCGAGCGCCACAATATGCGCGGCCAGGATTTCCTGTTCTCACTGACCAGAGAGTATCCGCGCCGAGAGCAGGTGATGCAGTACGGTGAGGACGACCTGCACTTTATCACCCGCCTGTTGGGCGAGGTCGGCATCTGGTTCCGCTTCACCACCGACACGCACCTGAACATCGACGTGGTGGAGTTCTGTGATGGTCAGCAGGGGTATGAAAAAGGCCTGACGCTGCCATCGGTTCCGCCATCAGGGCAGCATTCGGACGGCGTGGACTCGGTCTGGGGAATGGAGAGCCATCATAACGTGGTGCAGAAGCAGGTCAGCACCCGTGATTACAATTACCGCCAGGCCACGGAAGACATGAGCACCCTGGTCGATGCGACCCGCGGGGATGCCATTACCTGTGGGGAGGCTTACCACTGGGGAGACAACTACCTGACGGCGGGAAGTCAATATGACCGCCACCCGGCCCCGGAGTCCGGAGCCTTTTATGCCCGCATCCGTCATGAGCGCTACCTGAATGGCCAGACGCAGATTCATGCCATCACCAGCTGCCCGACCCTCTCTCCGGGTCAGGTACTGAAAGTCACCGGCGGGTACGAAGTGGCAGACGTGTTTGCTCAGGGCGTGGTCATCACGGCGATGCACAGCCATGCGCGCCGTGATGAAGACTTTGGCGTCAACTTCGACGGCATCCCGGACAGCACTGATTTTAGTTTCCGTCCTGAGCCTGGCTCACGCCCGGTGATGGCCGGCACATTGCCGGCCCGCGTCACGAGTACCACCGAGAACGACACCTACGGCCACATCGATAAAGGCGGCCGCTACCGCGTCAACATGCTGTTTGACCGCGACAACTGGGAGACCGGGTTCGAGAGCCTGTGGGTGCGCCAGTCCCGCCCCTATGCCGGCGATACCTACGGCCTGCACCTGCCGCTGCTGGCGGGGACCGAAGTGGCGATTGGCTTTGAGGACGGTAACCCGGACAGACCGTACATCTCCGGCGTGCTGCACGACTCGGCGCACGGTGACCATGTCACTATCCGCAACTACAAACGCAACGTCCTGCGCACGCCGGCGAACAACAAAATCCGCCTCGATGATGAGCGCGGAAAAGAGCATATCAAGGTCTCCACCGAGTACGGCGGCAAGAGTCAGCTGAATCTCGGCCATCTGGTCGACAGCGAGAAACAACAACGCGGCGAGGGTTTTGAGCTCAGAACCGACAGCTGGGGCGCGATACGTGCGCAGAAAGGGATGCTTATCAGCGCTGACGGTCAGGCAAAGGCGCAGGGGCCGGTGCTGGCGATGGGGCCTGCGGTCAGTCTGCTAAAAGGGGCGCTAAATCAGGTGACCGGATGGGGGACTATTACGCAGAAGCATCACAATTTTTCTCCCGACGCGGATTCACTCAGAGAATTTGTTAATGGTGCAGACAACCTGAAAGAAGCTGCTTTGCTGATGGCGGCGCCAAAAGGCATCGCTGCCGTCACCCCGGAAACCATGCTGATGCATAGCGGAAAAGGCCTTTATCTGCAAAGTTTGGGGGAGGTCAATATTGCAACAGCTCAGCGCTATTCAGTTAATGCCAGTAAAGCAATCTCAATTCTTTCGCAACAGGAAGGAATACGCCTGGTCTCGGCGAAAGGACCACTTGAAGTTGAATCACACGCCGATACGTTGTCACTGACTTCTCTTAAAGATGTGACTGTCCAGTCAACACAGGGGCATTTGCAACTGACAGCAAAGAACGGGATCACGCTTGCCTGCGGAGGCGCTTACATTCAGCTTACTCCACAGGGAGAGATTAAAATTCATGGTCCTGGCCTGCTAAGTCTCAAAGGACAACACAATATGGAAGGTCCTGCGAGCCAGGATTTCCCGTTGCCAGATCTCCCTTCGTCGGTCTGTAAGGATTGCCTGAAGCGTGCACAGGAAATCGCTCAGGGCTTTGTGCCGAGGGAGGCGTAATGATGCAATACATTTCTTCATGGATGGATAAAATTCAGTCTGCTTGTCAGCGTGCTGAAATCGAACATGTTGATGTAATCATTGATCAGTGTGCCGTTGATTTTTCTGTTCTTCCTGCACTCGCAACTTTCAGTAATCCTATGATGTGGCAATCGCTCTATCATGGGTTACCTGAGGATATTTATCCTGAAGATGCCCCTGTACTGGTTCGGGTGAATCTGTCAGATGCAGAGCATGCTCAGTGGTTGCAGAACCTTGCGGCAGAAATGATGGAATCAGCACCTCTCCTGATATGCGGTTCTTGCTGGTCGTTTGAACAGCTTGCTGTCTGGCTCAGGGACTGTGCTAATGCGCAACATGAGGGCCGGGAGGGGATTTTTCGTTTCTGGGATACCCGTATTTTTCCTTTCCTGTTCAGTCACATTCTTGACGATGAGCAGCAAAAGCAACTTCTGAAACCGATCTTATTCTGGACCTGGCTCGACTGTGATTGCCAACCCTCCATTCGATTAGGGAGTGGTGATACCCCCGAATCTGACGAGTCGGTAGTACAAATTGAATTTACTGATAGACAGTTTGAAAAACTCATGTGTATCAGTGATACGAGGCAGTTTCTGAGGTATGAAAAAATACCGGAAGGACTATTCGCTAACCGACAAACCGAATTTACAGCCTGTTATGAGGCGATGCTGACTGCAACAGAGCAGCGAATTCTTTTTGATGATAAACGCAGTGCCTGGGTTATGGCGCAGATTATTTCAAATAGCTCTGCTACCTGATTAATTCCTCACAAGGAGCGTTGAATGAAGTATTTCTTTTTATCATTGGCAACAGTGGTATTACTGTTGACGGGCTGTAACCAGCCAGCAGAAGCTGATTCAGTCAGCGGTGGCGGTGGAACCATTGAAGCCATTAATCATACGCACTGGGCCATCAACCACTTTAGCGTCAATGGGCAGCCCGGTGTCGATATTATCGGCCCATGGCAGGGCGGCGGCGGTGCTGGTTACTTTGGCGTGCCTTCAGAATGGAAACCGGGTATGACCGTTAAAATTGAGTGGGAAACCGGCATCGGCGATACAGATGGTTTTCCAGGTTTCG
>JAATFO010000130.1 GCA_015655145.1 Enterobacterales bacterium
TAAGTGTGTCAATTTTTATGGGATACCTGAAGGGAAAAAGTAGGCTGATGCTTTATGAGCAATTTGGTGATCTGAAATTCAAATACAGAAAGAGAGAGTGTTGGTGCAGGGAGTATAACGTTGATACCGTGGGTAAAAATACAGTCCGTATCCAGGAACGGTAATTTTCAGGCTAGTTGTTGCCTCACTTGTAAAAAATCAAGCGGCTTTTCGCTCCTGCTCACCACGCTCTAAAACGACACTTTTTTTCTCGCTGTGGTCCGGATTGAGATGCACTACATCGACACGTTGCCAACTGCGCGTTTGGCCTTTCCAGCGCCACGGATTTTCTTGCCGGGCTCGCTCGTAGAGCGCGACCCGACGATCCAATATATCCTGATCCAGATGGCGATGGCGTTGAGTCGCTGTCACGAAGCCGATAGCACTGTGGCTGTGCTCATGGTTATACCAGCGCACCAGTTCACTGGCACAGTCGCGGGCGGCGGTCAATGTGTCGAATGGCCTGAGCGGATAGGCCGCACGGTATTTCAGCGTTTTGAACAGCGATTCTCGTTGCTCACACCAGGCCGACTTAATGACGGCAATCACCCCCGAATCTGGCAACGTCTCAAGACTGTGTCCGCAATCGCTGCGCCACAGTACGATCTTCGGAACAGGCTCATCTTTAAACCCCTCAATCATCAGAGAATACGGCTAATTAATTTATCAATACGGATACGGCGCAGACGGCGGATAAGTTTGCGTACTTTTACCGGATAATCAGCAATACTTTCAAGATCGCGGAAATGGTTTACTACCGTTGTGTGCTGGCGGATGGTTGCCAGTTCCTGTTCTCGTTGTTCTGCCAATTGTTCTTGTGGGTCATGAATCAACACGGCATTTTCCAGATCCAGGCGCCAGGCGCGGGGATTCAGGTTGTTACCGGTAATGAGTATCCATTGCTGATCAACCCACACGCCTTTCAGGTGATAGCTGTTATCTGCATCTTTCCACAGACGTACAATTAACTGCCCATTATTGACATAATATTGTAAACGACTCAAAAAACGGCGTAAGTTTATTTCATACAAATAAGGTAAAGCACCGATAATTTTGAACGGTTGATCCTGGGGAATATAGAAATCATTAGCCGTTTTGTCACCCACGATGATCTCGACTTCTTTGCCCTGGCGCAGTAAGCGGATGATATTGCGCGCCAGAATTACCGGCAGATTGAAGTAGGGTGTACAAATCGTCAACTTCTTCTCAGTGCACGGCATCAGGTGGTAAATGGTTTTATTGAGCAGGCTGTGCTTTCCGAGACCAACCAGCGGGGTGACCGTCAGTTCTTCATTACTGGCATCGCCAGTAAATTGATAATCGAAACCGCGTAAATCATGGCGAAACTGGCGGGTTTCATTTTTGATTTCCGGGCTTTTGGGGCGCACAGGCTGATCAAGTCGATGTACTGCCTCTGCATTTTTCAGATGGTGATCAATCCATGTAAACATCGTGTCGGTGAGACGACGATTACGGATAAGACAGTAACGATCATAACGGTATTTATCGTGGCGGTGAAGATAAACATCATTCAGGCTGGCGCCGCTGTACAGCAGTAAATCATCAATAATGAACCCTTTTAGATGAAGTACGCCCAGCGCTTCTCGCGTATTGACCGGGATGCCATAAACAGGAACAGAGCTATCAGGATATTGCCTGGCCATTTCACAATACCAGTCGGCATTCGTTGCTGTTTTAGCGGCGCCAATACGTCCACGTTGCGCCCGATGCCAGTCAACAATAACACTGATATCAAGCTCGGGCCGTATTCGACTGACGTCATACAACGCAGATAATATTTCGCGCCCGGCATCATCGTTTTCCAGATAGAGTGCGACAATACAGATACGCTGCGTTGCCGTCGCAATTTTTTCCAGTATGGTTTTGCGAAAGTCTGTTGGTGCATACAGCATTGTCACATCAGCAACTGACTGAGACAGTTTTGGTAGCTGTGCAAGGTGTTGTTGGTGTCTGTCGCGCTTAAATTTTGACAACATCACAATGCGCTTCTTCTCTGTTCATTGAATGGCCTTGTGCCATAAAATCATGATCCTAACCGTCGATATTAACATTAACTGGATGCAAAGAGGTGATTTTTACCTCACCCGATTAGCTGGAAGGTAAACGAAGAGGGAGCCCCAGGCTGACAATGCCATCTTCAAGTTGAATATCCACATTAAAACCAAGTTTACGGGCCAGTGTAATCATGCCTCGGTTGCCGGGCATCGTGATCCCATTCAACTGTTGTAGTCCGTGATCGCGGGTATAAGCAATCATTTTTTCCAGTAAACGCCGCCCTAAACCGAGTCCTTTCAGATCGGAGCGTACCAGGACGGAAAATTCGGCATCAATATTATCGGCATCCGAAATGGCGCGCGTGACGCCAATAATTTCATTTTTGCCATCCAGCGCGCGAACGGCGACGATGGCCATTTCGCGATCGTAATCGATTTGCGTCATGTTTGCTAAATCATCATGGGTGAACTCATTGATTTCACTGAAATAGCGATAATAGAGATCCTCTTTGGTCACCTGAGAAATGAACTGTTGTAGTAAAGGTTCATCTTCCGGCAGGATGGGACGAAACAGACAATACTGACCATTTTTCATCATGACCTGCTCTTCGAGATGATGCGGATAAGGGCGAATTGCCAGCCGGGTTTCATTGTCGCCGTTAAATGCTTTCAGTGATAACGTGACATCCAGCAGGGTAAATTCATCACCAGCGGCCAGCAAAGGGTGAATGTCGAGACGTTGGATCTCCGGGCAGTCGACGATTAGGTTAGAAACCTGTACTAACACCTGACTGATACCGGTAATATCCAGTGGTCGCAGCGCGCTGCGACCACGGATCTTCCCACTTTTAATCGCCTGTATAACCAGGTAGCGCGCCAGGGTCATGTTTAGCGGCGGAAGCGCCACTACCGCCTGTTTATCCGCCTGCCATTCAATGCCTCCTTCGCCCAACAGAATGACCAGTCCGAACAGCGGGTCTTGTTCGACGACAATACGCAATTCTTGCGCGCCGGCACGATTAGCCATGCTTTGTACCAGCAGCCCGTGAATACGCGCCTGTGGCCAGGTCAGTTTAACCCGGTCAATAATGGCATCGGCGGCTTGTTGCACTTCACTGGGGGTACGCAGGTATAACATAACGCCCTGAACCTCCGATTTATGTGGAATATCGGGGGAACGCAGCTTGAGCGCTACTGGATACCCGATTTGTGCCGCAATATGAACGGCTTCGGCACTGTCATTGGCGATCCAGGTTGGCAATGTACTGAGACCATAAGCCTGGAGAATTGCACTGACTTCATGGGTATCGAGCGAGGTTGCGCCTTCATCCAATGCCTGGCGGATGAGTTGATGTGCATGTGCGGTATCCTGCGTGAGGTTGACGGGCAGAGCGGGTGTCTCCCGTAACTGCTTCTGATTGCGGCGATATTCAACCATGTGCATAAATGCAGTAACCGTCCCTTCCGGTGTGCGATAGGTCGGGATGCTGGCATCACTGAAAGCGCGCCGGGCTTCCTGTGATGAAAATTCACCGCACCAGTTGGTCAACAATGTGACCATCGTGCCACGCGGATGCTGCTTAATCATCTCGATCATGCATTGTGCGGTAGCCGTTGCCGGTGCAGCGGCACTGGGGGCATGAATGATCATCAGCGCGTCAAAATCATGACTGCTAAGCAGTGATGAAAGAATAGTCAGATAGCGTTCTGTCGTTGCATCGTCTTTTAAATCGAGTGGGTTACCTGGTGGAATGTTATCGGGCAATAGCGTCTTTAACGCCGACAGAGTTTCCTCGCTAAGTGTCGCAAGTTTACCGTTTCGGGCGTAGAGGGCATCCAGAGCCAGTGCTGCCGGAGCGGCGCCATTGCTGATGATCATCAAACGTTCGCCGCGTAGCGGACGCATATGGCTCAGTGTTTCTACCGCCGAGAAGAGTTCATGCATATCCTGCACACGCAATAACCCGGCACGCTGAATGGCCGCATCCCAGGCGGTATCAAGGCCATTATGGGTTTTTAGTAGCGCTTGCGCCTGTCGGCTGCGTCCACTTTTGATCACCAAAATCGGTTTATTCCGCGATGCACTGCGCGCGGCTGAAACAAAACGGCGGGCATCACGAAGATGTTCCAGATAGAGCAAAATGGCGCTGGTTTTCCCATCACGGGCGAGGAAATCAAGCAGGTCGTCCACATCCGTATCCAGGCTATCGCCCAGCGCGATGAACCAGGAAAATCCTATCTGTCGTTGTTGCGCCCAGTCGAGAATGGTATTGGATACAGCGGCAGACTGCGATACAAATGCCAGTTTTCCTTTCTGGATAGGTACAGGTGAAAAACTGGCGTTTAGTCCTTGCCAGGGGGCCAGTAACCCAAGGCTGTTGGGACCGAGCAAGCGAATTTGCCATTGACTCGCGCACATTTTCAATGCGGGTAACTGACTTTCTGGCGCCGAGAGAATGATGCAGGCTTTGCACCCTTTCTCTCCCAGTTGTTGTAAGAGCGTGAGATTGCGACTGGCATTGGTACAGATAATGGCTAAATCTGGTGGGAAGGGTAAGCTGTTAATATCAGGCCAGGCCAGCACGCCGCATACCGCTTTATATCGTGGTGTTACCGGCATTACCGGGCCGCTGAATCCACCCGCCAACAGATTGCGCATCATCAAATAACCGGTGCGCGCCGGTTTTATCGACGCACCGATAACGGCGATGGATTTTGGCCGTAGTAATGCTTCCAGTCCGCGTTGGCTCATTTCCTTCTCCCGCAGAGATAATTACGCCTGATTCTAAGCGCTTTCTGTATTTTTTGTTGTGTGATACTCCAGTTAATAGACTTGAATACCAAAATAGTGGGAGTATCGCCCATCCTGGTTTGATGAGACTGCCTGGATTTTTTTACGTTGAGGAAGACATTTCGCCGGAAGAGCATATAACCAGGCTAATCCTGATGTTGGCTGCCACATTGCATCCGTTGCGGTGCGTTTATGTCCTCAGTGGCAGGAATGTGTTCCTGGCGTGAATGATGTGATTTCCCGGCAAGGTAATGGGTGCGAAACCGAATAAAGTGTTCAGCCAGCGTGGCGGATGCCACGTGGTCGCCCGCTTGTGCTAACAATTCTGCCGCGACTTCGGCGGTACAATATTGCGCTTCGGTATGTGCTTTACGCAAAGTATACATTGAAGGGCCGTCCAGGCTGAGCGACATCATCGGTAAGTGATCCAGCCATGGGCTTTTGTGGAACATTTTACTGGCTTCAGCCCAGGTGCCATCCAGCATAATAAACAGAGGGGGTTTTCCGCTACGCGGTGGTGCAGTGAGAACCGAACGCCCGCTGTTAGCATAGGATTTTGGAAACACCACCATGGGTTGGTAGTCCGGATGCTGTGCTGCCGCCAGTAAGTGAGGATCGGGGGCGGTGCGTGACCAGCCATACGCCAGCGTATTGGGTAAAATATCGGCAATAAGACGTCCGGTATTACTGGGTTTCATCGGTTCACTATCAAACATGACCAGGCAAAAACGGCTACGTGCATACTGTGGTGAAATATGCGCGCAGAGACAGTTTTTTTCGGGTAGCAAGCAACGCTGACAACGGCGCACCCGATTACCTCGTGCGAGGAAAGGGCGTGTAGCGCGGGACAGTCGTTCGGCGCGTAAACGCAGGACGGCATTCTCAGTCATATTACTTCGCCCAGGGGAAAATGCCATTGTAACGTTAAAACAGGATTAAACGTAGAGCGGCGGGAAGACGTTTACAGGGTTTCGTCCAGCCATGCATTGAAGGGGGCTTTTGGCATCGCACCACTGAGCATATCGACCAGTTGTCCTTGTTTGAAGGCCATGATGGTAGGGATACTGCGAATACGAAAACGTGCGCTGAGTTCGGGTTCGGCTTCGGTGTTGATCTTAATGAAACGGATTTTCCCCGTATGTTCTTGCGCAACATTGGCGTAAATAGGGGCAAAGTTCACGCAGGGACCACACCAGGGCGCCCAAAAATCGACCACTACCGGTAAATCGTCCTGCAAATATTTATCCAGAGTGACTGCAGTGGCATTAATGACTGCACCATCAAACAGCGCATTACCGCAGCGACCGCATTTCGCGCCATCAGTGATACGTTCTTCCGGAACGCGATTCGTTGCCTGACATGACGCACATACCGTATTCATTGTCCACCTCGTTGATAACATGCTATTAAATATCAGGTAAACACCAGCCACATGCTGACTGGTTAATTATCAGCGTACCTCGCTAAAGCAACAACATGGAATCATCAATGGGTATAATAGTTATTAGCTTTTGACGGAAGTTGATGGCTAAGCGTAGCGACATCAGGTAATCTGCGCGCTTCGTGCTCAGCCCGGTGGAGGAAGAGATGAACGACGAATTTAAAGGTAAAAGCGGCAAAGTCAAAGTGATGTATGTTCGCGGTGATCACGACAGTGAGACGCGCGGGCAAAATCCACGTACTGGTAAAGGCGGACGTACCAGCGCGACTCGCCCGGGTAATGATCGTCGCCCTTCACGTCAGGTGGATGAAAAGCCCCGAGGTCGGCGTGATGAGGGCTACAGTGACTCGCCATGGCGTACTGTGTCACGGGCGCCCGATGAGGATGACAAACCCGATCATGGTGGTATCAGCGGTCAGAGTTTTATCGACCCCGCACAATTGCGTCGCCAGCGAACGGAAGAAACGCGAGTCTATGGCGAAAATGCCTGCCAGGCATTGTTTCTGAGCCGTCCAGAGTGTCTTGTACGCGCCTGGTTTATTCAGAGTGTGACGCCCCGTTTTCGCGAAGCGCTGCGCTGGATGGCGGCAAACCGTAAGGCTTACCATGTGGTTGATGATGCCGAACTGGCTAAAGTTTCGGGTACGGAACATCATGGTGGCGTCTGTTTTCTGATCAAAAAACGGGTTGGCATGGCGGTGGATGAATGGCTGACCAGCGCCAGTGAGAAAGATTGCGTACTGGCGTTGGAAGATATTGGTAACCCGCATAATCTTGGCGGTATTATGCGTAGCTGTGCGCATTTCGGCGTCAAAGGTTTATTGGTAGATGATGCGTCATTGCTGGAATCCGGTGCCGCGGTACGTACGGCCGAAGGCGGAGCAGAGCATGTGCAGGCGCTGAGCGCTGAGAATCTTGCCGCTGGTCTTGATGTATTTCGTCAGGCAGGTTACACCATTGTCACCACGTCCAGCCATAGAGGCACTCCGCTGGCGAAGGCTACATTTCCCGCGAAAATGGTTCTGGTGTTAGGGCAAGAGCACGATGGCCTTTCCGATGCTGTCTGGCAGCAAGGCGATCTGAATGTGTCGATTGGTGGCACCGGCGATGTAGAAAGCCTGAACGTTTCCGTGGCAACCGGCATTTTGTTGGCTGAGTGGTGGCGTCAGAATAACGCTCACTGAGTGCATTCGGAAATGCTCAGACTCAGCATCCCCCAGATGCGCTCCGCTTTAGCGGAGATTGTCTGGGGGGATGCCTCTTGCCTTACTCGGTACGTTTAACCCTGGCCAGAGCCGTTATTGTGTGCTGAAAAATCAATGCGCCCCGCCTCCGCCGCTGCCAGAACCAAATGGTGGGCGAGCAAACCACACCACCACCAGCAAGATCAGGAAAACACCCGCAGAGGACCAAAAGATCTCATTCGCTGAGATAATCAGCCCTTGATTGGTGATCTGCTGCGCGATATAGGCAGACGCTTGCTGTTGTGTCATCCCCAACTGTTCCAGTTGATGGTACATATCCTGCGCATTACTGTTGAAAGGGGTGATTGACTCAGTCAACTGGCTGTGATGCATCGACTCGCGGTCAGTCCACATGGTGGTGGTAATCGATGTTCCGATTGAACCCGCCAGCGTACGGACAAAGTTGGATAAACTGGATGCCGCAGCCAAACGATCCGGCGCCAAACCAGAAAGGGTAATGGTGGTGAGCGGCATAAAGAAGCATGCCACAGCAAAACCCTGCACAAATTGCGGCCATGCGGATGCACCAAAATCCATGCCGGGTTCAAAGGTATAGGCACGCCAATAGAAGCAGACGGCGTACATAATAAAGCTAAAGGTCACCAGGCGACGCATATCCAGCTTATGGGCAAAACGGCCGATGATCGGCGACAGGATCACCGGGATCACCCCAACCGGCGCCGAGGCCAGCCCAGCCCAGGTGGCAGTGTAACCGTAAACCTCCTGTAGCAGTTGTGGCAACAGCACAATTGAGCCGAAGTAGAGCATATAAGCCAGACTGATCGACAAACAGCCAATCGTGAAATTTCGCGATTTAAACAACGAAAGATCGACAATAGGGTGATCATCCGTCAGTTCCCATATCAGTAAACCCGCGAGGGCAACCACCGCGATCACCGTCAGAACAATAATTTCAGTCGAATTAAACCAGTCAAGTTCGCGTCCCCGGTCAAGCATTACTTGCAAGGAACCGATCCCGACAACCAGCAAAACTAAACCCACCGTATCGATGGGTTGTAGCAAGGTTTTGGTCTCGCGTTTACGCAATGTTTGTAAGGTTAACATTACGACCACGATGCCGATAGGAACGTTGATGAAGAAGATCCAGCCCCAGTGATAATTATCACTGATCCAGCCACCGAGAATCGGGCCACAAATAGGGGCGACGATCACCGTCATTGCCCACAGCGAGAGCGCGATATTACGTTTGGCCGGGGGATAATTACTTAATAATAAACTCTGAGACAAAGGGATCAACGGACCGGCAACCACCCCCTGAATGACACGGAAAAAGATCAACATACTCAGGTTTTCTGATATGCCGCATAACCATGAGGCGATGACAAACGCCGCCGTTGCCCAGGTAAACAGCCTTACTTCCCCAATACGTTTCGCCAGCCAACCGGTAATCGGGATAGATATTGCATTTGCCACACCAAACGAAGTAATAACCCAGGTGCCTTGTGAGTTTGAGGCACCAAGGTTACCGGCAATCGTCGGGATTGCCACGTTGGCAATGGTTGAGTCCAGAACCTGCATAAAGGTTGCCATCGACAGCGCGATGGTCATCAATACCAGCTGGATACCCTCAAGCGGTTTTTGTGCCATAACAGCCTCCCGCTTTATTCACCTGCATTGGTGCGAATGATTTCGGTAATCATTTGATTAACCGGCGCTAAATCGAGAGCAAGGGCGTTACTTTCATAGGCGGGTGTCTGGCGGAAACTGGATGCCAGTACGTTGCCGTCTTTATTACTGGTATCGACTTCCACCAGAGTAGAAAGGCCGATGCGCAAAGGATGCTGCTCAGTTTCTTTAGGGTCCAGCTCAATACGCACGGGTAAGCGTTGCACCACTTTAATCCAGTTACCGGTCGCGTTTTGTGCCGGCAACAATGAGAACGCACTACCGGTACCCATATCAAGGCCAACCACTTTGCCGTGATAAATAAAGTTATCACCATAGATATCGCTGGTGACGGTAGCCGGCTGACCAATACGCACATCCGCCAGTTGTGTTTCTTTGAAGTTAGCATCGATCCACAACCCTTGTGCCGGTACGACGGCTAACAGCGCGGTAGATGAGGTAATTTGCGAACCGATTTGTACGCTACGGCGTGACACATAGCCGTTCATTGGGCTGCGAATTTCTGTGCGCTGTAAGGCCAGCCAGGCATCTCGTAATTCGGCAGCGCTCTGTTTCACCGCCGGTTGGTTTCCCAGTGGGCTGTTCAGAATCGCGGCCTGATTCGCATTATATTGTTGAATGGCGACATCCAGTTGCGCTTTGGCGGTTGCTACCGCATCACGGGCATGTTGCAACTCCTCACGGCCAATAAGGTTAGATGCGCCGAGTGGCTCGCGGCGTTTCAGATCTGCTTCTGCCTGTTCCAGTGCCGTTTTTTGCAAGTTAATTGAAGCCTGATATTGCCGGCCATTGATCATTAACTGGTGGGTTTGTCGCACACTGGTGGCCAGCGCGGTTTGTGCTTTTTCGAATGCCTGTTCGGCGTCGGTTTTATCCAGTGAAACCAGGATATCACCTTTTTTCACATAGTCGGTATTGTCAAACCATACTTTATTGACGCTGCCTGAGACCTGCGCCATGACCTGCACCTGATTACCGGCCACGTAGGCATCATCAGTTTCCTGATAATGACGTAACACCAAAAACCAGTAAATCAGGTAGGCGGTGCCAGCCAGAATACACAGAACGGCCAAGAAAATAAGCGCACCTTTGCGTTTATTCTTTTTATTGGCTGGCTGTTGCGGGTGTTGTATCTCCGCATTTGCACTCATCGTTTTCTCCACGTTGTTCACGTTTTTGCCGGACTTTCATCCAAATATGCTGAGTTCCAAGTCTAAAATGCCAGCAGTATGGACGCTGGCATCAGTCTGTGACGGACTAAAATAACGATTTCTGTCCGTAATTACGTCACAGTAATTGCTATTGGTGAGAGAGTGAGGCGATGACGTGCTCTTCATCCATTTGATCAAGACGATTCAGCAGCTTACGGGTTATCGCTTCCAGTTGATTTTTTTCACTGTTGCTCAGGGCGGACCATAAGTATTGTAAACTTTGATGTTGTGGCGGCAGGACCTGGCGTAAGAATTCATTGCCTTTTTCGGTTAAATGCAGGTGCAGACAGCGCCGATCGCTGTCACTTTCACGACGTTCTATCCAGCCTCGTTTTTCCAGTTCATCAGCAATGCGGGTGGCATTTGTCCGTGATGATCCCAGCGCCGCGCTGAGCTCTGATGGCTGAATACGTTGATCCTCCTGGGCATCGAGGGTTATCAGCGCCATGAATAACGTCTCGTTAATCCCTTGAGCTTTTAGCATTTTATTGCGGTTATCTAATAACTTGCTTTGCATATGCATACACAGACGCGTCAGCATGATTTCGCTAAAGGGGAAATCTTTCTGGCGGTTAGCGCGCGAATTTAGCATCTGTTCAATGGGCGTAAACGAACTTGCCATCTTAAAGGAACCTCACTTGTTGCAACTGGTATAGTAACGATGGTTATTGATTAAGGATAATCATTTTCTGGCCGTAATTATTTGCACAATTACGTGGCCACCATCAGTATTTTCCAGGTCACTCCATAACCCAGAGCGCTAAGCAGCGTCGAAAAAATGATGCTGCGGGTTTGGTAAAAAGTGATAGCCAACAGGCCAAAGCCAATCAGTGTTGGCATGATTCGGCTGCTATTATGCATAATATCCGGCAGGCTTGAGACCACCAATAAGGCGCAGATAGAGGCAATGCCAATGCTGTCGAGTAGGCGACTCATCAGACTGTTTTTTGTCGGGGTGGCATGTTGTCTGATACGCAAGCGTAATGGCAGGTAGCGAAACAGAAAATTTGCCGTACCCACCAGCAGGCCCAGCCACAGGATGTGTGTATTCATGCTTTCTTCACCGGCATCAGTATGGCGGTAAGGCCGCCTGCGATAATCGCAGTCAGAATTGATACGGGAATGGAAAACAGTGTTAGCCCCAGCACTGCACCAGCCAATGCCGCCGTGACGGTATAACGTTGATGACGCTGGAATGATGCCAGCAAAAAACTCAGGAATAGTGCGGGTAACATAAACGTTAAGGCGGCTTCTACGGCAGGAAAATCATGCAGCAGACCATGACCTGACCAGGCGCCCAACGCCGTACCCAGTATCCAGGAAAACCAGGCGCTTAGCGCGATACCCAGCATCCAGTTTTCGCTCCAGTTACGCTGGTCGCGATACAACTTGGTTGTCGCAGCAGCAAACACTTCATCTGTCAGGCCAAACGCCCAGATGGGCATTTTACGCGAGTTAAGTGGTCGCAGAATGCGCTGACGTAAAGAAGGGCCATACAGCACATGGCGTATATCCATGGCCATGACTGTCACGGCGGCAACCCATAGTGTGGCCCCCGCACTCAGTAAGGCGGTGATGACAAACTGGCTGGCGCCCGCGTAAATAACGCAGGAGAAAAACAGCGCTTCCAGTGGCGTAAAACCTTGCCTGGTTGCATTAAGACCAAAAGCGAAGGCCACCGGCATATAGCTGATCACGATCGGCAGGCTATCGACGAACCCTTCTCGCAGGGTTGCTCCGGGGCCGGTGTGAACACCCATTGTCTGATCATGCTCAGCCATGGCAAGCAATACCGTTCCGATGTCTAATTAATTGCATACGAAAAAATAACCAACCTGAATAGATAACAGTGAACAATACCAGAGTGTACAAATGCGTAACACCCCTCGGGTTTCTGAAAGTGGGCGTTTTTGCATTTTTCACTTTAATTAGCCTGATCTTCATAATGAAAACCACGCCACCAACATAGCAGGCTCAACAGCGTTAGCAGTGCACCCATGCCGCATACGCCATACCAGCCAGCCAGATGGAAGGCGGAGGCCGAGAGTAATGATCCCACCGCCCCGCCGATAAAATAGCAGGTCATATAGCCAGAAGTCAGACGATTGCGCGCTTCTGGCATCCGACGATAAATGACGCTCTGATTGGTGATATGTACGCCCTGCACGGCAAGATCAATTAACAGAATGCCAATAATTAAGGCCACAAGTGAGTGAGTACCCACGGCCGTTATTCCCCAGGAAAAGAGCATGATCAACAATCCGCCGGTGGTGGTCAGGCGTGCTTTGCCTTTATCCGCCAGTGTGCCAGCCTGGCGGGCTGCCAGCGCCCCGGCGGCCCCCACCAACCCCAGCAAGCCAATGGTGCCCTCGCTGTAATTATAGGGAGGAGCGGCCAGCAAAAAAGCCATGGACGTCCAGAGAGCACTGAAATTAGCAAACGAAAGACAACCAATCATGGCGCGGGTACGGATGACGCGATTTTCGGCATAAAGGGTAAAGATGGATCGAAGTAACTGCGGATAATTGAGCGGAATCGATTGTTTATAACGTGGCAAATAGCGCCAGA
Organism: Enterobacterales bacterium; assembly: GCA_015655145.1. Classification (GTDB taxonomy): domain Bacteria; phylum Pseudomonadota; class Gammaproteobacteria; order Enterobacterales; family Enterobacteriaceae; genus JAATFO01. The sequence goes on from JAATFO010000130.1 coordinate 12,957, forward strand.
GCGCCAGAGCCAGAGCGGCCATCAGTGCACTCGCCACCCAGAAAACAGTCTGCCAGCCGCCCAGTTGCGCCAGCGCTCCAGCGATGGTTCGTGCCAGCAGGATCCCAAGTAATAAGCCGCTCATAATGGTGCCGACCACCCGGCCGCGTTTTTCCGGTGCCGCCAGCGTAGCCGCCAGGGGAACCAGAATTTGTGCAACCACCGAGAACAGGCCGGTTAATACGGTACCCAATAGCATGATGCCAAGCGAGGTGGCGAGGGCAGTGATCATCATTCCGCCCGCAGCCAGTAAGGTCATGGTAACGATCAACCCTTTGCGCTCAAGCATGTCGCCCAACGGCACTAGTAGCAATAACCCGGCGGCATAACCAAGCTGTGCTGTGGTGACAATCAACCCGGCCTGATTCACCGATAAGGCGAAGTGGTGTGCGATGGTCGCCAGCAGTGGTTGTACATAATAGTTAGATGCGACGGAAAGGCCCGTCGCCACCGACATTAGTGTAACCAGTGCCGGACTCAGTCCCTGTTTTGGTGGATTCATAAGCAATTAGCACAACTGATAATTAGAGTTTGCTAATAGTAACTGAAAAAATTATCTTGCTGTTAGAATCATTGCACGAAAAAACCATGAAAAAGACGATATCCCTGTCGTCTTTTCATCGACACAATGATGGCCCGACAACGTAAAGCTTATTTTGCTGCCGCCAGTGCCCCCTGAATCCACTTATCGAATTGTGCCTGATGTGCGCTGATCCAGCCATCCACATGCGCATTAATCGCGGCTTCAGAAGATTGCCCCTGATGCATGCGAGAATTTTGTGCATTGATATCAGCAATCGGCAACGTCATTTCCGCGAACAGTTTTGCCGCCGCAGGATTCTTCTCTGCCCAGGCTTTGTTTGCCACGATATGCATAGTGTTGATCGGGAAACCATAATTCGCGCCGTTGGCCAATCGGGTCTCATGGTTTTTCTGCGCGCCAGGCATGGCGGAGAAGGGAACCTGTAGCCATACCACATCGCGGCCAGGTACCAGTACGTCGCTGACCCAATAAGGGGTCCAGGTGTAATACAAAATGGGGTTACCCTGTTTATAGCGGGCGATAGTGTCGGCGATCATTGCGGAGTAATTGCCATGGTTATGCACCACCGTGTTGCTCAGACCATAAGCCTTAATCTGATGATTAATCACCGCCTCACAACCCCAGCCTGGCGTACATCCCGTCAGATCTGCTTTGCCATCGTTATTGGTATCGAACAGCTTAGCCAGTTTCGTCTCTTTTAACTGGTCGAGGCGGGTAATGTGGTATGTGTCGGCTGTTTTTTTATCGATCAAATAGCCCTGCGCGGCGCCTTCTATATAATTGCCCGCCCGATAAAATACCTTATCGCCTCCCGCAGCCTGGTACATATCGTCGTGCAGCGGCTGCCAGTTCACCGCAGTAAACGTCGCATCGCCAGAGGCGATGGAGGTATAACCGACGTTATAATCGACTTCGCTGGGTTTCTCGACGGTATAGCCCAGTTTTTCCAGTGCCCGGCTCACCAGCAGGGTCTGAAATGTTTCTTCGCTGATGGTACTCTGGATGGGTTTAACGCTAATGCCGTTGCCCGGTAAATCCGCAGCGGAAATTTGTGCCGCGATCAGCGTGGTTAAGGCGACGGCCAACATTGCTGTTTTACGCATAGTGATTCCTTATCAGTGAAAAGAGTGCGGTGATAACGGGCGCTGCGGTAAACGCTGCGCCCGGCGATTTATTTGCTGAAAGGGCGTGTCAGAAATCCCAGCGGACCAGATGCATACCAGCGGCGATTACCCCGGCTACGGCTGTCCCGTCCCAGTGATTGCGTCAGACGATCAAGAATAATGGCGAGGATCACGATGCCGACGCCACCCACGGTCGCCAGCCCCATATCGAGCCGGCCAATACCGCGCAATACCATCTGGCCTAAACCACCGACGGCGATCATTGAGGCGATCACCACCATCGACAAGGCGAGCATCAGTGTTTGATTCACACCAGCCATGATGGTTGGCATTGCCAGCGGTAGTTGTACCTTAAACAACATCTGACGTGGATTAGCGCCAAAGGATTCTGCTGCTTCGATTAAGTCGGCGGGCACATGCTTAATGCCAAGAACAGTCAAACGGATAATCGGCGGCAGGGCAAAGATAATAGTCACCACCACACCCGGAACATTGCCGATGCCGAACAGCATGACGATGGGTACCAGGTAGACAAAGGCCGGTGTGGTTTGCATAGCATCGAGCAGTGGGCGGATCACCCTGGCGGCACGGTCATTACGCGCCAGCCAGATCCCCAGCGGCAAGCCGATAAGGATACAGAACAGCAGCGCGGTCAGGACTAATGCCAGCGTAACCATGGCCTGTGACCAGGCACCAATCGCCCCAATAATGATCAGCGATACCAGCGTGGCAACCCCCATGCTGAGGCTGGAAAGCTGCCAGGCAATCAGTGCAAAGATCACGATAGCCACGGGTGCGGGTATCCCGAGCAGCAGTTGTTGAAACGCATTGAGAATGTAATCAACCGGGACGCGTACGCCCTGAAACAGGGGCCGAAAATGTGAGACCACCCAGTCAATGCCGTGGGTGACCCAACTGTCGAGCGGCACCAGTGTTTTATGGAATGGATCCATGAAACTAAAGGATTCCGCCTGTGCCGGCGCATGGCTATTGAGCCAGTCAGCCCCGTTGCTGGCGGTATCCTGGCCTGCGGAAGGCCAGGCGTGGCTGGCATCGCTACTACTGGCGGCATGATCCGCCGCTGTGCTTCCACTGTTTGACCATGGATCGTTGCCGCCAGATGTCGGCACCGTGTTCCCGGTTGAATGTAGCGCAGGCGTCTCATGGGTCGAGGTAGCGGCTTGCCATGGATTGCTGTCTGGTTTACTCATTGTGGTTCCCTTCGCGATCTAATGCCTGCAGTAAGGTGCCTTTGGATATGACGCCGATGTATTGCTGTTCATCACCGACAATGGGCACGGCACAGGGTGCCTGAGCCACATGCGACAACAGTTCATTGAGCGACATATCACCCGGCATCGCTGTCGGCCCATCAAGCAGGGCTGCGTCCAAACCTCCCCCGGCTGCCAGTGCCACTTTCAGTGAATCGGTAGAAACCACACCAATAAATTTTTGTTTCTCCAGCACATAACCAAACTCACGGTCTGCATCCTGTAACAGTTTTATTGCTGAACGAGGTCCTGAACCGGGTGCTTTACGGATCAATGCGCCAGCATTACGGCGGGCAATATCCTTTGCACTAAAGACATGACTGATGTCGACGCCACGGAAGAAAGTACGGACATAGTCATTGGCGGGATTATTAAGAATCTCGTCCGGGGTTCCGACCTGGATGACTTCCCCTCCCTGCATAATGGCGATACGGTCGCCAATGCGCATGGCTTCATCGAGATCGTGGGAAATAAAGACAATGGTCCGCTGGTGTTTTGATTGCAGTTTCACCAGTTCGTCCTGCATTTCGGTCCGAATCAAGGGATCAAGTGCCGAAAATGCCTCATCCATCAGTAAAATATCAGGATTATTCGCCAGCGCCCGGGCTAAGCCAACACGCTGACGCATACCGCCAGAAAGTTCATCAGGATAAGACTGAGCATAATTATCCAAACCAACCTGGCGCAATGAATCCATGGCTTTTTCATGGCGTTCTTGTAGCGGAGTGCCGGCTAATTCCATGCCGAATGCAGCATTATTTAACACCGTCATATGTGGCATTAAGGCGAATGACTGAAATACCATGCTAATCTTATTTCGCCGTACCTGACGTAATTCGTGATCAGATATTTTTGCAATATCGACGCCATCAATAATAACCTGGCCGCGGGTAGGTTCGATCAGACGATTGAGAAGGCGAACCATAGTGGATTTACCGGATCCGGATAATCCCATGATGACAAATATCTCGCCTTCTTCAATGGCCAGACTGGCGTCTTTTACCCCGAGAGAAAGTCCTGTTTTTTCCAGAAGCGCGTCCTTACTTATTCCTTTTTCAATGTGCTTAAATGCACGCTCGGGATTTTCTCCAAATATTTTATATACGTTTTTAACTTCGAGTTTAATCGTCATGCAATATTAAAATTCCTGGTTAGTGGCTGATTTTCTTATATTTCATAAATGACCTGATAAAATAGATTTGGGCTATACCCTAACATACTGAGATTATCTGGCAACCCTTCACTGGTTTCCTGCGGCCGCGGATTTAGCCGAACCAGAGGGTAATGCCAGTGACAGTAAGGGATGACGCGCAATTGAAATAATGAAAATGAGGTGACTGTTTTTATCGGCAACAACAGCGGGTAGAAGGAAATAGCAGGGGATTATTAGAGAAATAACATGGCATCTGATCGGTGCCATGTAGGGGAAAGATTAAAAACTCCAGTCATCATCTTCAGTATCGACCGCTTTTCCCATTACATAGGAAGATCCGGATCCTGAAAAGAAGTCGTGGTTTTCGTCGGCATTAGGTGATAAGGCTGACAAAATAGCGGGATTAACCTGGGTCATCTCTGCCGGAAACAGCGCTTCATAACCCAGATTCATCAAGGCTTTATTGGCATTGTAATGCAGAAAGGTTTTAACTTCTTCACTCCAGCCGACACCGTCATAAAGCGCTTCAGTATAGGCGACTTCATTTTCATACAGTGCCAGTAAGAGATCATAAGCAAATTGATGCAATTCCTCTTTCCGGGCATCATTCGCTTTTTCCAGTGCTTTCTGAAACTTATAACCAATATAATAACCGTGTACGGCTTCATCGCGAATAATAAGGCGAATCAGATCGGCGGTATTGGTCAGTTTACCGCGACTGGACCAGTACATTGGCAAGTAAAAGCCGGAATAGAAAAGAAAAGATTCAAGAAATACGCTGGCGATCTTTTTCTTTAACGGATCATCATTGTAGTAGTGTTGCAAAATGATGTCGGCTTTGTTTTGCAGTGGCACATTCTCCTCACTCCAGGCATAGGCGGCGTCAACATCGCTGGTATGACAGAGCGTGGAGAAAATTGAGCTGTAAGATCGGGCATGTACCGCTTCCATAAAGCTAATGTTGGACATCACCGCTTCTTCATGGGGGGTCAGTGCATCGGCCATCAGTACGGGCGCGCCAAGGGTGTTCTGGATCGTATCGAGCAGTGTGAGCCCGGTAAACACCCGGATAGTCAGTTGCTGTTCCTGGGCACTCAGGCTGTTCCATGAGGGTAAGTCGTTAGACAACGGGACTTTTTCCGGTAACCAGAAGTTTGTCGTCAACCGATTCCAGACTTCCAGATCCTTATCATCCTGAATCTGATTCCAGTTAATCGCGTGAATGCGTTTGAGTTTTTTCATCATTATTATTAATTTATTTGGTTGATTACCATCGGTAATAATCAGACCAACAAGGCATATTGCACTTGCTGGTTGCTTGATATTCCTGGGTGAGGTCATGGCGACGCAAGCGCCGCCTGACAGACCCGGACACATTGCCCCGGAAGATTACAGAGAACAGGAGACGCAGCCCTGAACCTCAGTACCTTCCAGCGCCATCTGACGTAATCGAATGTAATAGAGCGTTTTAATCCCTTTCTTCCAGGCATAAATCTGCGCTTTATTGATATCGCGGGTGGTGGCGGTATCGCGGAAAAATAGTGTAAGGGACAGGCCCTGATCGACATGACGCGTGGCTTCGGCATAAGTATCAATGATCGCCTCAGGGCCAATGTCGTAAGCATCCTGATAGAGCGCTAAATTATCATTGGTCATGAACGGCGCCGGATAATAAACCCGCCCGGTTTTCCCCTCTTTACGAATCTCAATACGCGACACAATCGGGTGAATACTGGAGGTAGCGTGATTAATGTAAGAGATTGAACCGGTCGGCGGGATCGCCTGCAGATTTTGGTTATACAGTCCGGTTGCCATCACGGCATCACGCAGTACGCGCCATGCTTGCTGATCGGGCAGTGTAATCCCGGCATCGGCAAACAGTTGCGCCACGCGCGGTGTACGAGGTTGCCACGTCTGATCGATGTATTTGGTGAAGTACTCGCCAGTGGCATAACGGGAATCGTCAAAACCGGCAAAACGCTGCTGACGTTCACTTGCCAGTTGGTTTGATGTCCGTAACGCATGGTAGGTCACGCAATAAAAATAGATATTGGTGAAATCAAGCGCCTCTTCTGAGCCATAAGCCATGCCTTCACGCGCCAGATAGCCGTGCAGATTCATCTGACCAAGACCAATCGCGTGTGATTGCGAATTGCCGTACTCAATAGACGGAACCGAACTGATATGGCTCATGTCAGACACTGCTGTCAGACCGCGGATGGCAATCTCTACCGTACGAGAAAAATCGGTGTAATCCATCGCATGGGCGATATTCAGCGAGCCCAGATTACAGGAGATATCTTTACCAATACGATGGTAGCTCAAGTCTTCGTGGTACTCGGTCGGCGTGTTTACCTGCAGAATCTCCGAGCAAAGGTTACTCATGTTAATGCGACCTTTGATGGGATTAGCTCGGTTGACGGTATCCTCATACATGATATAGGGATAGCCGGACTCGAACTGAATTTCCGCCAGTGTCTGGAAAAACTCACGTGGATTGATAAACGTTTTACGAATCCGTTCGTCGGACAACATCTCGTGATATTTTTCCGTGATGCTGATATCCGCGAAGGGCAGGCCGTAAATCCGTTCAACATCGTAAGGTGAAAACAGCGCCATCGGCTGGTTAGTTTTTGCCAGTTGGAAAGTGATATCCGGGATCACCACACCAAGCGACAAGGTTTTGATGCGAATTTTTTCGTCGGCATTTTCGCGTTTAGTATCAAGGAAACGCAGAATATCAGGATGATGGGCATGCAAATAGACCGCCCCTGCACCCTGACGCGCACCAAGTTGATTGGCGTAGGAGAAGGCGTCTTCCAGCATTTTCATCACCGGAATAACACCGGATGACTGGTTTTCAATACGTTTGATTGGCGCGCCGGCTTCACGCAAATTGGAAAGCAAAAATGCCACACCGCCGCCACGTTTTGACAATTGCAGCGCGGAGTTCACCGACCGGCCAATTGACTCCATATTGTCTTCAATGCGGAGCAGGAAGCAGGAAACCAGTTCACCTCGTTGTTGTTTGCCGCAGTTCAGGAAGGTCGGCGTGGCTGGCTGGAAGCGCCCGTCCAGAATCTCTTCCATCAGCGCGGTCGCCAGTGTCTGATCACCTTGCGCCAGCGTCAACGCAACCATACAAACGCGATCTTCAAAGCCTTCCAGATAGCGTTTGCCATCAAAGGTTTTCAGCGTATAGCTGGTGTAAAACTTATAGGCGCCGAGAAAGGTCTGAAAACGGAAATGGCGGTTATAAGCCTGCTGAAACAGCCCACAAACAAAATCAAACGGGTAGGCGTTAAGCACATTGGCTTCGTAATAGCCTTCCGCCACCAGGTATTGCAGCCGCGCGGCGACTGAATCGAACGGAATACTGTTAGGGATCACATGCTGCAAATAAAACTGGCGCACGGCTTCATGGTCTTTATCAAACTGGATATGACCATCAGTATCATAAAGATTAAGCATCGCATTCAGCGCATGGTAATCCAGTGCGCTGGTCGCGGTAGTTATGAGTGTACTGTCTGTTGTTGCCAAAATTGGGTCACTCCCGATCTCACGTTGGCGATATCGTCGGCGGTTCCCAGTAGCTCAAAGCGATAGAGATAAGGAACCTGACATTTTTGCGCAATGATGTCGCCCGCCATACAAAAGGCTGCGCCGAAATTGCGGTTGCCGGCCGCAATAACACCGCGAATCAAACGACGGTTCGACTCATCATTAAGAAACTGAATGACCTGCCTGGGTACTGCGCCACGCGCTGTTCCGCCACCATAGCTGGGCACAACCAGAACATAGGGTTGTTCAACATGTAAATGTTGCTTGCCATCCAATGGGATACGTCGCGCCGGTAAGCCCAGGCGGACGATGAAACGGTGCGTATTTTCCGACTGGCTGGAGAAGTAAACCAGTGGAAACATGGCGTTATCCTTGAGCCAATGCTAACTGGCTCAGAGCGGAGATTTTATCAGGGCGGAAACCGCTCCAGTGATCTTCTTCTGCCATTACCACGGGCACCTGACGATAACCGAGCACCTTCAGTGTTTCGATGGCGGCAGGTTCATGATCAAGGTTGACTAATTGGTAATCGATGCCTTTTTTATCCATTGCGTTTTTTGTTGCATTGCACTGGACACAATTGTTTTTGGTGTAAATAATAATGCGCATTCGTCTTTACCTTCGTCACTGTAATAAAGCTGCGATCCGCGAATTTTTTTATTTGATGATTCGCCCCATCAACCACACCACAGCGTGTGGTTGGCGTCTGTTGAGAATACTAGATGTAGTGCTCGCGGATTGCAACCATACAATATATAGCGTTTTGTGATTTTATTATGCGGATTGGCGCCAGGGCCAGTAGGTACGGGCTTTCCACGGTGAAAAAAAATTTTACTGGCCAGTGGCGGGTAAATTATCACGACGATCTGAGCCGGATGAAAGTGTGATGTTGGTATGAAGTCACGACCTCCATGCACAAGGTACTGACCACTATGTTGGAATGGCGTCACGGGGTATCAACGGTTTCTTTCAGCTACATCAATGTGTTACCGCGCCAGGTGGCGATAACTCTCCGGGATGCGGTCTCCTGAAAGGCCCGCGAAGTGTGCTGTATTGTCGCGGTCTGGTAAGAATGGTTATCATCATTTTTACTTATTCGATTAAACATTATTCACCCCCAGGGTTTCACAACAGCATCAGCATCAGCATCAGCATCAGCATCGACGATTTATTCTCAGCGCGGCTGATGCATGACCATTGCCTTTAGGGATAATTCCGAAAGCCCTGAGCCATCGCGCTGTTGTAAGGTTGCGGGGCTTAGAAGAATGAGAGGATCGAGCATGTATTTACGACCAGATGAGGTGGCGCGAGTGCTGGAAAAAGTCGGATTCAAAATGGATGCCGTCACGCCCAAAACGTATGGGTACCGCCGTGGCGAAGACTATGTTTATGTTAATCGCGAGGCACGGATGGGTCGTACAGCACTGGTTATCCATCCCACGCTGAAGGAGAAAAGCCTGAACATCGCCGATCCGGCCTCTGAGATCAAAACCTGTGATCACTACACGCAGTTTCCGATGTATCTGATGGGGGACACGCGCGACCATTACGGTATTCCATATGGTTTCAGTTCACGGGTTGCGCTGGAACGCTATCTGGAGCAGTTATTTGGTTCTCCGGCAATCTGAAGCGTTGTCGTATTGTGCTGCCGGGGACATGTTGACTTATCAAGACAGCGGCATGTGCCCCAACCAGCAACGCGAAACGGTATTTTATCCTTCGCGGCTCTGTCAGATACCACGTTGCCAGCGCTGAGTCTCTGCCAGTCCTTTGCCCTGACGGGCGTGCTGTGGTCAACGAGATGCGCTGACGATAACCATCCGTATTGTGCCATGAAAAGGGGGTGGACATGGTTTTGCGGATGTTCATAATTGTACCGAAGACAGCGAACGCTGTTCATGCCCTGCGATGTTTTCCGTGCCGACGGTATTCCAGTATGCGTTCATGCGCATCACTGAGCGGAATCAGCGTAGCGGGGTGAGGGCGGTTCTCCCTCTCATTTTCTATCAACACAAGGCATAATATCATTATGATTATCGGCATATTTTGTGGATCAAGTGCCGGGAATAATGCCGCTTATATGGCGGCGGCTCGCGAGGTCGGCCAGGTGCTTGCTCAGGCGAATATCCCGATAGTGTATGGCGGTGGACGGGTTGGCCTTATGGGGGCTGTTGCTGATGCCGCGCTGGCTCATGGCGGCGATGTCACTGGCGTAATGCCGCGTTCGCTGGTTGAGCGGGAAATCGCGCATCCGGGGCTGACCAGGTTGGATGTGGTTCAGAATATGCATGAACGTAAAGCCCGAATGGCAGAACTGGCGACCGCGTTCATCGCGCTGCCGGGCGGGGCGGGAACGCTGGAAGAAATATTTGAGCAATGGACTTGGGCGCAATTAGGTCTCCACCACAAACCCTGTGGTTTTTACAATGTGGAGGGATATTACAATCCTTTACTGGAAATGACGGCAAACATGGTGAAGGAGGGATTTCTGCACCAGCGATATGCCGACATGTTGCCATTCAGTCATTGCCTGAGTGATCTGTTGCAGTGTTTCAAACAATATCGCCCGCCTGTGAGCAAATGGAGTCAGCCAGAAGGAGTGAATCATGGCCGGTGAATCGCTGTGTCCTTCTTTGCATATTGCCGCTGCGCTTATTCTCGATAATAAAGGGCGTTGTTTGTTGGTGCGTAAACGCGGAACCACCGCGTTTATGCAGCCGGGAGGGAAAATTGACGCGGGTGAAACAGCCGAAGAGGCACTGGTCAGAGAACTGATGGAAGAACTGTCGATTACGGTGATGCCAGACCAGGTGACTTTTCTCGGTCAATTCAGTGCCGAAGCGGTCAATGAACCGGGATACCAGCTTAATGCTGATCTCTTTCGCGTCATCGGGGTGGATGGCGTTAAACCAGCAGCAGAAATTGAAGAAATTGCCTGGGTTGATCCTCATAGCCCTGGGACGCGCCAAATCGCACCGTTGTCAAAGGATCACATTCTCCCGCTGGCGGCAACGCTGTAAGCACACCATAGCGCGGGGTTTATCCACCATTAAACACCGCATGATACATGATGATCTGATGGGATCGACTGCTCAGAGTGATCAGTTGGCTGCAGGCAGGTTGGTTAGGAGCGATAATATTAATAAGAATGATAATGATTTGTATTAAATGATATTGACCAGGAATATTCCTGGCTGATATATTCCGGTCATCCCTTTTGCAGAGCTAACACCACGACAGCGTGAGTGCCGGAGATAAGCGCCGGAAAAGGGTAGTATTTATCAGGGCTCCCTATGGGCTAATGCCGATCAGTTAAGGATCGGTTAACCGATCCAGTGGCTGTGTAAGAATCCGGAAATGCTCACCCGTTTCCGGATTTTTTTATGCATAGTGGACAGGCTCTTGATCTCGTTTCATGCTACGACTCTTTACGTA
>JAATFO010000144.1 GCA_015655145.1 Enterobacterales bacterium
GCTGCTAGTGCGTAGTTTTCGTCGTTTGCAACTATTTTTTTGCGGCTTTTAACGAGGCCAACCGCCCCTCGGCATGCTCCTTGGGCTTCGCAAATCCTGTCGAATCCAGAATCAGCCCCAAGTACTGTGAAGCAGTTTATCAGAAAAACCTGCCGCTGTCCTGGCATATTAGCGATTCGCGTGTTTCATAATCCGTGCTTTGTCTAATTTCCATTCGCGCTCTTTAATGTCATCACGCTTGTCATGTTCTTTCTTACCTTTCGCCACCCCAATTTTTAGTTTGGCCCAGGCGTTTTTCCAGTACATAGACAGAGCCACGATGGTGTAGCCGTCACGATTAGCCATTCCATATAACATGTCCAGCTCGCGTTGTTTCAACAGCAGTTTACGGCTACGAGTGGGATCGCAGACGACATGCGATGAAGCCACACTCAAGGCCTGAAACGTTGAGCCGAACAGCCAGGCTTCTCCGTCACGCAGTAGGATGTAGCTGTCGCTAATATTGGCCTTACCGGCACGGAGTGATTTGACTTCCCATCCCTGCAGGGCCAGCCCAGCCTCGAACTCTTCTTCGATGAAGTATTCATGGCGGGCCCGCTTGTTCATGGCAATGGTGGCAGAACCGGGTTTGTGTGCTTTTTTCTTTATCATAGTGCGGCTTAGTCTACATCAGGTGGTGAATAATCGCATCCCCTGACAAAATACTGTTGGGGAAAGCGCTATTTTAGCACGTCGATTGTGGCAGAGAATTTTTGTTTGATTATTGAAAATGATATTATTTGTTAGTTTGGTGATTAACAGGGACCAATAATGGCTCAGATTAGTCGTTCAGCGCTAGTACCTTACAGTGCTGAACAAATGTATCAACTCGTGAATGATGTGAATGCGTATCCTGAATTCTTACCGGGGTGTACGGGAAGCCGTGTACTGACGTCCGAAGACAATCAGATGACCGCATCTGTCGATGTTTCCAAAGCGGGGATCAGCAAAACTTTTGTCACCCGTAATACCCTGACAGCTAGCCAGAGCATCCATATGCAACTGGTTGACGGGCCTTTCCGTAAACTCTCGGGTGGCTGGCAGTTTGTTTCTCTGGGTGAAGATGCCTGCAAGGTTGAACTTAACCTCGAATTCGAATTTACCAACATGCTGGTCGAACTGGCGTTTGGTCGGATCTTCAAAGAACTGGCAAATAACATGGTTCAGGCGTTCACCCTGCGGGCAAAAGAGGTCTACAGTGTCTGATATCTCGATTGAAGTGGTGTATGCATTACCTGAAAAACAGTATTTGTACCCGGTAAAAATCCCCGCAGGTAGCACGGTGGAACAGGCGATTCAGGCATCTGGTCTTCTTGAGCTGCGTCGTGATATTGATCTCAGTCAGAATAAAGTGGGCATCTTCAGTCGTCCGGTGAAACTGACTGATGAAGTAGAACAGGGTGATCGCATTGAAATTTATCGCCCTCTGATTGCTGATCCGAAAGAACTTCGGCGCCAGCGAGCAGAGCGAGCGACACGAAAATAAAGGCGCTAAATGCACCTTTATTTATCCTGAATGTTCGCTACTTATTGTTACTGATCAGCTTGGGTTTGTTCTCAATGTGAGTCAGTGTGTCGTTACTGTCGAAAGTGAGCGTCAGTGTTTGCTGCTTGACGTTCTCATGGCCTGGTTGCTCACGAAACACATAATACCAGGTGTTGCTACCAAAGGGATCGCTCATCATTGGTGTACCTAAAGTGTAAGCGACCTGTTGTTTGGTCATCCCGGCGTGAATCCTGGAAACATCATTAGCAACCAGGTAGTTACCCTGGTTGATGTCCGGGCGATAAACCACACGCTCCAGAGTGGAACAACCAGCAGTCATCATGAGAAATACCACTGCAGCAGCAGTCAGCGTTTTACAGCGCATTTATACATTCCTTTTTTGGGGCCAAACGCCTTTTCACCAGGCTGTTTTGTTTGTAGCCATCAAATTCTGAACCCTGCCTGCGGTAGTGTTGATTTATTCAGGCGACAAGTTGCCAATGATAATAAACCTTGCCGCAGTTTGAAACCTTTACAGAGCAAGCATATGACCACAGGAAGGTAAAAAAGTGCGCATCAGGCAGCCAAAAGATCTTTTGCGTTTGCCAGTGTATGGCGTGTCACTTCGCTACCGCCCAGTAAACGGGCCAGTTCTTGCAGACGTGAACGTTTATCCAACGGTTTCATATGTGTTTCTGTCATTGCGCCGTCGGTCTCTTTACTGACGAAGAAATGGTGGTGTCCACAGCCTGCAACCTGAGGCAAGTGTGTGACGCACATCACCTGCGTTGATTCCCCTAGCTGGCGTAACATCTTTCCTACCACGGCGGCAGTGGGACCACTGATCCCCACATCCACTTCGTCAAAAATAAGCGCCGGGGTATCCATTTTACGTGCGGTGATCAATTGAATCGCCAGCGCGATACGCGAAATCTCACCGCCAGATGCCACTTTTGACAGCGTTTGCAAGGGCTGTCCGGGATTAGTGCTAACACGAAAATCGATACGATCGGCGCCTTCGGCTGTCAGTTGCTCAGGATTAAACTGAATGTCAATGGTGAACCGACCATGCGGCATCGATAATGCGTGCAGGCTTTCGGTGATCAATTGGCTCATTTCATCAGCACCGTGTTTACGGCGATCATGCAGTTGCTGCGCAATGTCCATTGCCGCCTGATGATGCACCCTGACGGTGGCGGCAAAGGCGTCTTCATCGCTTTCCTGCTGAGTGAGTTGCGCTTGTTCTTTCAGCAACTGTTGGTGCTGCATGGGCAACGATTCGGGCAGCACATGATGTTTGCGTGCCAGACTAATTTGTCGAGAAAGCCGCAATTCCAGTTCATGCAGACGGCCAGGGTCCAGATTAAGGCGATCACAATAGTGGCGTAATTCGTCGCTGGCTTCACTAATTTGAATCGCGGCATCTTCCAGCATATCGGATACCTCGCTGAGTGAGCCATCCATTGTGACTAATTCCTGTATCATCTGGCGTGCGTTACAGAGCTGGCTTAACAGATTATTTTCATCGTTGTCTGCCAGTAATTGTACGGTCTGTTGGCTAATGGCAAGCAGTTGTCCACTGTTCGCCAGACGTTTATATTCTTCGTCGATATGTTCATACTCACCGGCCTGTGGCGCAAACTCGTTCAGATCTTTTAGCTGATATTCGAGCAGTTCCCGGCGGGATTCCCGTTCTTGCGACAATTGTTGATGTTGCACTAATGTGCGACAGCTTTGTTGCCACTGACGATAGCGGACAGCCATTTCCTGCATCAGTTGGGTTTCATCGGCGTACGCATCAAGCAGGTTTTTTTGATGATCGGGTTTGAGTAGCCGCTGATGTGCATGCTGGCCGTGAATTTGGATTAGTAACTGGCCGAGATCGCGTAATTGCGAAAGCGGGACCGCCGTGCCGTTGATAAAACCACGTGAGCGACCATCGCTGTTGATCACCCGACGTAATAAACATTCATGACCATCATCAAGTTGATTTTCCTCCAGCCATTGTTGTGCTGGCGGGGTGTCTTGCAACTGAAAGCAGGCGCAGATATCCGCCCGGCTTGCGCCAGGTCTAATCATATTAGCTTCAGCGCGCCCGCCAAGGCATAAGCCTAATGCATCAATGGCAATCGACTTGCCGGCGCCTGTCTCGCCGGTAATTGCTGTCATGCCCCGTAGAAAATCAATCTCCAGCTCGCGGACAATTGCAAAATTACTGATGGTAAGTTGTGCCAGCATAGGAATCCTCTGTACAAAAACACAGGTATGTATTTTTATACAGTATAGGTGGATTTTATGTACAGTAAAGTGATTGCTTGCAATTTTTAAAATAATTTTTTTGACCAGCCCAGTTTTGAACTTAGTGTATTGAAATAATTATAATTCTTTGGATGTATCAGCGTCAGGTAATGGTTGCTTCGGCGAACTAAAACATCTTCTCCCGCCTGGATTGGCAACGCTATTTGGCTATCACAACTGATCTCCAGGTCACTTCGCATATGTGAAAATTGCAGGCGAATGGTGCTGCTGCTGTTGATCACCAACGGGCGCGCAGATAACGTATGTGGGAACATGGGCACTAATGTAATCGCATCCAGCGACGGAGTAAGAATCGGGCCGCCGGCAGAAAGCGAATAGGCGGTTGAGCCAGTGGGCGTCGAAATAATCAGGCCATCTGAACGTTGTGAAAAAGCGAAGGTCTCATCAATATAGACCTCGAACTCAATCATATGCGCGACCTTTCCCGGATGCAGCACCACTTCATTAATGGCCCGACCAATACGCGGCTCACTGGGTTCACGGCAAACCTGGGCTTCAAGCAGAAAACGGCTTTCGACAATGTACTGACCTTCCAATACATCCGCCAGTTGTTGCTGTGCATTATCGGGGTCGAGGTCAGTCAGAAAACCGAGATTACCGCGATTGATGCCAATCACTTTAATGTCATATTGCGCCAGTACACGGGCAGCGCCTAACATATTGCCGTCGCCGCCCACGACGACAGCCAGGTCTGCTCGTTGGCCAATTTCCGCCAGTGAACCGGTCTCGACATTTTCCAGTGCCAGTTCACGCGCGATTTGCTGCTCAATAATCACGTCATATCCTTTGGCGGTTAACCAGCGATAAAGCATTTCATGGGTTGTGAGCGCAGTAGGATGACGTGGATGGCCGACAATCCCAATACAGTTAAAATGTTTGTTCATTCTGTTGGCGTTCCTTATGGGCAAAACTGCCTCAACAATGTGACTGGTTCCCTTGAAACCGCGATTCTTATCCCCATAATAAGCGAACCAGCGAGATGAATGTGCAAAACGCGGAGAAATTCATGAGTAGTAAAGAACAAAACACACCAAACGAGCAAGCCTCAGACGAGATTGAGATGGAAAAACAGCAACATGGGGATGCAGAGAAGGCTGAAGTGGTGGAGCCGCGTGATGCGCGCATTGCTCAGCTTGAAGCTGAACTGGCGCAGGCGCAAAACAGCGTCCGTGATGCGCAGTTACGTGCTCAGGCGGAAATGGAAAACATTCGCCGGCGTACCGAACAAGATGTAGAGAAGGCGCATAAATTTGCGCTGGAAAAGTTTGCTAATGCCTTACTGCCGGTCATTGATAGCCTGGAGCGCGCACTGGAAGTGGCGGATAAAACGAATCCTGATCTGGTCGCCATGATTGAAGGGATTGAGCTGACACTGAAGTCGTTGCTGGATACCGTGGGTAAGTTCGGTGTAGAAGTGGTGGGTGAAACTAACGTGCCATTTAACCCGGAAGTGCATCAGGCGATGTCAATGATGGAGTCTGAAGAGGTTGCGCCAAATCATGTCATGATGGTGATGCAGCCGGGATATACGCTAAATGGGCGTTTGTTACGCCCGGCAATGGTGGCGGTAGCTAAAGCTAAAAGCTAATTTTCCCTCGCCGGGTAAAAGCAGCGATGGCTCGTGATATCAGGTGACGGGGCCAGGAATCACCTGGCCCGGGAAAGTAGCGCCTAAGCAGTGTGTTCACGGTAGACGGGGCATCCAGTCGATCGGCGGTTTCCCGTGTTCGCGCAATAGTTGGTTAGTGCGCGAAAAGTGCTGACAACCAAAAAAACCACGGTGTGCCGAAAGCGGCGAAGGATGCGGCGCCTGCAAAATATGGTGGCGCTGCCGGTCAATAATACTGCCTTTCTTTTGTGCATGGGATCCCCACAACAGAAATATCACCCCTTCACGGTGGCTATTGATCGCGGCAATCACATTGTCGGTAAAGGTCTCCCAGCCAAAGCGGGCATGAGAGTGCGCTTTTCCCGCCTCAACCGTTAATACAGTATTGAGCAACAACACGCCTTGTGCGGACCAGCTTTCAAGAAATCCATGTTCAGGTCGTTGAAACCCCGGAATATTGTGCTCAAGCTCTTTATACATATTCACCAGTGATGGCGGCACAGCCACGCCAGGGCGTACAGAAAATGCCAGACCATGAGCCTGACCCGGGCCATGATAGGGATCTTGCCCCAAAATCACCACGTTGACATTATTCAACTCGGTAAGCCGAAAGGCATTGAATACCTCTTTTTGTGGCGGATAGATGATTTTGCCTGCGCTACGCTCATTGGCAACGGCCGTAAGCGTATTGATGAAATACGGTTTTTCTTTCCCTGCGCCAGCACGTCGTGCCAGGTCAATGCGTCGACCATGACCTTCTCCCTTTTTCTGTAATGTTGACGTAGCTTAGCGTTTATTGTGCGGCGGGAAAACCTTAAAAAATTGTTGATATTTACAAAAATAAATTGATAAGAAAGTTGATGTAAAACAATTAATTAATACAGACAGCTTTTCTCTTGAGGTGCGTTTGTTGATTTGCATCAATATTACGCAGTTTCTTTGTTGGTATATAAGATCGATTAGATTGGTTTGACCAAATAACCTGTCACTGATGAATACGTTGGCACTGAAGCCTGGGAGGCACAATATGATTACGGGTATCCAAATTACTAAAGCAAATGATAGCGCGTTGCTTAACTCATTCTGGTTACTGGATGACGCAACCGCAGAAGCACGTTGCGTTTGTGCAAAAAGCGGTTATAGCGAAGACCAAGTGGTGCCAGTGAGCGCGCTGGGTCAGATAACCTATCGTGAAGTTCCGCTGGAAATGAAACCGCAAGTACGTGTTGAAGGTGGACAGCATCTGAATGTTAATGTACTGCGTCGTGAAACCCTGGAAGATGCGGTAAAACATCCAGAAAAATATCCACAATTGACAATTCGTGTTTCCGGCTATGCGGTACGCTTTAACTCGCTGACCGCTGAACAGCAACGTGATGTAATTACACGTACCTTTACTGAAAGTTTGTAAGCCAAGCGGAGCGGGAGATTTCGCCACGCCTGCGCAGGTTAAGTAATAAAAAAACCGCCGGTAACTGGGCTAATGCCGATCAGTTAAGGATCGGTTAACCGATCCAGTGGCTGTGTAAGAATCCGGAAATGCTCACCCGTTTCCGGATTTTTTTATGCATAGTGGACAGGCTCTTGATCTCGTTTCATGCTACGACTCTTTACGTA
>JAATFO010000100.1 GCA_015655145.1 Enterobacterales bacterium
TAATGAATCGTACTAAACTGGTACTGGGCGCGGTAATTCTGGGTTCAACTTTGCTGGCAGGTTGTTCCAGCAATGCGAAAATCGATCAGCTGTCTACTGATGTTCAGACACTGAACGCAAAAGTTGACCAACTGAGCAACGACGTGAACGCAATCCGTTCTGACGTTCAGGCTGCTAAAGATGACGCAGCTCGTGCTAACCAGCGTCTGGACAACCAGGCTCACTCTTACCGTAAATAAGAGTTCTGGTGATGAAAATGGCGCACGTAGTGCGCCATTTTTTTATCCATTGCGAGTGTTTATCATCCCTGCCCTGCGCTATGGTTCTGTCTGCTGAAGGTCAATACCCTTTCCCTGACGAACGCGCTGTAGCGGCGCTGAGGCTCTCTGTGTGAGCCTGGCATCACAAACCCACTATGGTCTTACCGCGCCTGCCGCCTTTAATCCTCACTGCTGCGCCACGGATTCACCGCGGTTAACCAGCACCGGCATACCAGAACGCCTCACCAGTGCCTGACCGGCCAATTGAGTGTCACTTTCCGGGCTGTTTATAAAGGTATTCGCCGCCTTAGTCAGGGTGATTTTCATGGTTTGTGGATCATCGTTTTCCGTGTGTGATAGCGGCTGATGAACTTCAATATAGCGTTTACCATCCGGCTCGATGGCGTATTTTACTGGCTGATTAATCACCTGTACGCGAGTCCCTTGCGGGACACTATTGAATAACGCCTCGATGTCATCGGATCGCAGGCGAATACATCCCGAACTGACCCGCATACCAATGCCGAAACTGGCGTTAGTACCGTGAATCAGATACTGCCCCGTTCCCCGTGCCAAACGCAGCGCAAACAACCCCATCGGATTTTCAGGCCCGGCCGGTACGACTCCCGGCAAGGTGATCCCCTCTTTGGCATAGCGTTTGCGGATATTCGGGGTTGGCGTCCATGTTGGATTAGGAATTTTTTGACTGATGCGAGTGACCATCGTCGGGGTGTTAGCCCCTAACTGGCCGATGCCAATGGGGTAAACAATGACCTTGCTTTCCCCTTGTGGAAAATAATAAAGGCGCAGTTCCGCCAGATTGATCACAATCCCTTTGCGTATCGTATCCGGTAACAACATCTGGGATGGGATCAACAATTCAGTACCGGCTTTCGGTAGCCAGGGGTCAGTGCCAGGATTCGCTTCCAGCATGCCCAGCAAACCTATCTTATACCGGGCGGCAATATCTTCCAGCGGGCGATGATTCTCCGGCACAATGGTGGTGGTGTTTTCGCCAATCAAACGACTATTGTCCGGCGGCAAAGGGTATTCAGTGGCATGGGCAAACGGTATTCCGGTGAACAAAATGAGCAATAAATAGCCAGAAAAAGGGTACACAGATTTCATGCGCGATTCTCTTTTGATGGACAGAAATGTCACCCCGTTAATCTAACGAGGTGTTTGCCGGGAAGTGTAGCCTTAGATAAGCGCTTGCGCTTTAAGACGAATGGCACGGATCATCGCTTCAAGCCCCTGGGAACGGGACGGCGTGAGGTGTTGTGTCAGAGCAAGTTGTGCAAACCAGGGACGCACATCAAAGGCGATAATATCCTGTGCTGCCATCTGATAATAAAGGATAAAAACAATAGCAATCAATCCTTTAACAATAGCTGCATCGCTATCGCCAAACATCTGGATAGTACCATCATCGGCCTGATGCATAACAATCCAGACCTGACTTTGACAGCCGGAGATGATGTTTTCTTTCTGGTGTAATGATTCAGATAATTCTGGTAAGCAGCCACCCAGTTCAATGACATACAAATACTTTTCTTCCCAGTTGGCACAGCGATTAAAATTGCGTACCAATTTTTCTTTGTCCGGCAACGTTGCCATCAGCTCCTCCCTTGCCTGCTGGCGACTCGGTCCTTAGCCACCCAGCAAACGATGAATGCGTATCAGACCGGCAGCCAGCCGATCAGCTTCTTCCTCGCTATTATACATCGCAAAAGACGCCCGACACATCGCGGGGACACCATAATGTTTCATCAATGGCATCGCGCAGTGGTGACCGGTACGAATGGCTATCCCGTATTGATCGAGAAAACTGCCGACATCATACGCATGATGCTGAGCTAAATTAAACGCAATGACGCCCGCCCGCTGTTGTGGCCCATAAATGACCAAACCAGGCACCGCCGCCAGTTTATCAAGTGCATATTGCATCAGTTGTTGTTCGCGCTGCTGGATATTATCCAGTCCCAACGCCTCAACATAAGCCAGCGCCGCCCCCAGACCAATGATCCCTGCGGTATTGGGGGTGCCAGCTTCAAATCGCCAGGGGGCGTTGGTATAGGTGGTTCCCATGGGTAGCGTAACGGTATCAATCATTGAACCGCCGCCTTCCCATGGAGGTAGCTCATCCAACAAGGCTTTACGTCCGTAGAGGATACCGATACCAGTGGGACCATAAATCTTATGCCCGGAGAAGGTATAAAAATCACAATCAATCGCCTGGACATCCACCTTCTGATGCATCACGGACTGCGCGCCGTCAACCAGTGTGGTAACCCCCGCTGCTTTTGCCTGGGCTACCAGCGCGTTAACCGGATTAATGGTGCCAAGCACATTTGAAACATGCGCCACAGCCAGCATTCGCGTACGGCTGTCAATCAGTGCGGCTAACTGTTCAACGGCCAGCTCACCGTCCGGCGTCAAACCAAGGACACGGATTTCCGCCCCCATACGTTCAGCGATCATTTGCCATGGCACAATATTGGCGTGATGTTCCATGGTTGTCACAATGATATTGTCACCAGGCGTCAAATGGCGGCTGCCCCAACTGTTGGCAACCAGATTAATGCCTTCGGTGGTCCCTTTAACGAACACAATTTCTTCGGACGATGAGGCATTAAGAAAACGTGCAGCCTGATCGCGCACATTTTCCATATCGGTGGTCGCTTCAGCACTGAGAGTGTGGATACCACGATGCACTGCCGCATAACCGTGCTGATAAAAATGGCTTTCAGCGTTGATCACGGCCAACGGTTTCTGTGCGCTGGCGGCGCTGTCGAGGTAAGCCAACGGCTGACCATTCACTTCCCGCGCCAGAATCGGGAAATCAGCTCTGACGCTTGCAAGATCAAAATTCATTTGCTGCCTCCGGGAAAACGCTGTGCAATCCGTTGCAGTACGATGGTTCTCAGTACCTCATCGTTAATGGCTTCCGTCAGTTCCGCAGCAAACGCATAAATGATCATCTGTTGGGCGGCATTTTCATCGATACCACGTGAACGGAGATAAAACATTTGCTCATCGTCAATCCGCCCCACGGTAGCGCCATGGCTGCATTTCACATCGTCAGCATAGATTTCCAGTTGTGGTTTAGTGTCCACTTCCGCCAGACGGCCAAGCAGCAAGTTATTGTTGGTCATTTGACCATCAGTCTTCAGTGCGTGCGGCGCGACTTTTATCATCCCATTAAACACCGCACGCGCACGATCGCGGACAATGGTTTTATGTAACTGTCGGCTCAGGCAGTAGCCCTGGTTATGCTCCAGATAGGTCCGTGTGTCGCAGACATCTTTACCCGTTGGCAGCACCAGGCTGTTGATCACCAGATGGCTATTTTCACCATTTAGCTGTGCACTGGTGTTATGCCGACTTAATCCCGCCCCCAGTAAAAAACTGTGGCTGTCTACCTGCGCATCGCGCGCCATGGTCAAGTCATTATGGGAAAAGTGATAACAGCCGGCATTCTCAAATGACAACAGGGTGTGCGTCAGTTGTGCGTTGTTGCCAACGCTCATGGTCAACCGCGCTCCGGTAAAATGGGTGCCCTCATTCAGACTGACATAATGTTCAATCACCTGCCCTTGCGCGCTGTCATCCAGTTGTAAATGATGACGATAATGCACCGTGTTCATTTTCCCTTCCCCGTTACCACTGCTGATATGCAGTAAGTAAAGCGGGCGAGCCACGGACTTGCCGTGTCCAAGATGAAAAAATGTCGCTTCTTCAGCCAGACTTTCCGTCAGATGAAGGAAAACCTCCGGCTGCACCGGCGCATCAAAATGACGCCGATCCGTTGCGTTGATGACCTGAACATCATATTGATCAACATCGTGATCGCTAAGTTCAGCGCTGAACCGCCCATCAACAAAAACCAGCCGAATCGCATCCAGCGGCAACGCCAGGCGAGCCACATCATCCGCCGTGACTTTGCTGGCTGACGGCAGAACAAATTGCTCGCTGAACAAGCTGTCCAACGGCGTATATTTCCAGTTTTCCTGTTTGCGCGTGGGCAAGCCCAGCCGCATTAGCTGCTGCCAGTGCTGTTGCGCTTGCAGAGAACGATTTTCACCGCGTGATTCAAACAAGTGATGCCACTGTTGTAACGCACTATCATTTTTCGTCGGTAAGCCAGCCATAACCTTGCTCCTCAAGCTGTTTCACCAGCGTAAAATCACCTGATTTAACGATTTTCCCCTGATACAGCACATGCACGTAATCGGGTTTGATGTAATCAAGGATGCGCTGATAGTGAGTGACAATAATGAAAGAACGTGTACCATCACGCAGCGTATTCACGCCGTGGGCGACAATTTTTAATGCGTCTATGTCCAGACCCGAGTCGGTTTCATCAAGAATGCATAATGCCGGTTCGAGAGCAGCCATTTGCAATATGTCGTTGCGCTTTTTCTCACCGCCAGAGAAGCCGACGTTTACCGAGCGAACCAGTAAATCTTCCGGCATTTTCAACAGGTGGATTTTCTCTTCAATAAAATCTTTGAAATCAAAACGCTCCAGCGCTTCCTGCCCACGGTATTTACGCACCGCATTGACTGCGGTTTGCAGAAAAAACTGATTACTGACGCCAGGGATTTCAACCGGATATTGGAAAGCCATAAAAATGCCTTCACCGGCGCGATCTTCCGGCGACAACTCCAGCAAATCTTTGCCGTTAAAATGCACTGAACCGCCGACGACTTCATATTCTTCACGCCCGGCCAGCGTCGCGGATAGCGTACTTTTACCCGAACCGTTGGGACCCATGATTGCATGTACTTCGCCGGGTTTCACCTCCAGGTCCAGCCCGCGCAGTATGGCTTTATCTTCAATGTTTACCTGTAAATCTTTAATACTTAACATAAATTTTCCTTCGCATTGCCGTTCAGCAATCATGTAAATCTCAGTGTGGCTTAACCAACACTGTGTTCCAGACTAATGGCCAGCAGCTTTTGTGCCTCAACGGCGAATTCTAACGGCAGCTCGGAGAAAACATCTTTACAGAAGCCATTCACAATCATAGAAATAGCATCATCTTCACTGATACCACGTTGCAGGCAATAGAAGAGTTGATCCTCGCCAATTCGCGATGTCGTGGCTTCATGTTCCAGTTGGGCGCTATTATTACGAACCTCAACATAAGGAAAGGTATGCGCACCGCAGTCTGGCCCAATCAACATCGAATCGCACTGGGTGAAATTACGGGCATTGGTGGCGGTAGGCATGATTTTTACCAAACCACGGTAAGTGTTCTGGCTTTTCCCCGCTGAAATGCCTTTCGAAATGATGGTGGATTTCGTATTTTTACCAATGTGAATCATCTTGGTACCGGTATCGGCCTGTTGCCGCCCGCTGGTCAATGCCACAGAGAAAAATTCACCAATCGAGTTGTCGCCGCGCAATATCACGCTTGGGTATTTCCATGTAATAGCCGATCCCGTCTCTGACTGCGTCCACGACATCTTGCTGTTTTCCCCTTCGCACAGTGCGCGTTTAGTGACAAAGTTGAGAATGCCGCCTTCCGTCTCCCCACCCGGGAACCAGTTTTGCACTGTGGAGTATTTCACTTCGGCATTCTTATGGATGATCACTTCCACTACCGCCGCATGTAATTGATAACTATCACGCACCGGTGCTGAACAGCCTTCGATATAACTGACATAACTGTCTTCATCGGCGATCAGGATCGTACGTTCAAACTGGCCCGTTTTTGCCGCATTAATACGGAAGTAAGTGGATAGCTCCATTGGGCAAGTGACGCCTTTTGGCACATAAACAAAGGTTCCATCGGAAGCCACCGCCGAGTTCAGGGCCGCGAAGAAGTTATCGTTATAGGCGACGACGGTGCCAAGATATTTCTTCACCAGTTCCGGGTGTTCCTGAATAGCCTCACCGAACGAGCAGAAAACAATCCCTTGTTCGGCCAGCTTATGGCGATAGGTGGTTGAGACCGAAACTGAGTCAAAAATGGCATCCACAGCAACTTCTTTTCCCTCACGTACTGGCACGCCTAATTGATTGAAGGCATTTTCCACTTCCTGGGTCAGATAGTTGCTGGCAGGCTGTTCCCCGGAAGATTGCAGCACGCCAGGCTCGGAGGCGCAGGTGTCATCGCAATGGCCGCAGGATGGCGCAGAATAGTAGCTATAATCTTGATAATCAAGCTTTTTATAGTTCGCTTTCAGCCAGTGCGGTTCTTCCATCTGCAACCAGGCTTGATAGGCTTTTAAACGAAACTCGAGCATCCATTCAGGCTCATTGCGTTTGGCAGAAATCGCCCGCACCACCTCTTCGCTGATACCGTGCGCAAGTTCATCGGTTTGCAACTGAGTAAAGAAGCCTTCTTTATAGTTTTGATGGCCTCCTTCCCAGACTTGTACATCATCGGATACTTCAGTATTTCGGGACATAGCGATAGTTACTCTACGCCAAAGCTTTCACCACAGCCGCAGGCGTGTTGAGCTTTAGGATTATTGAATTTAAACATCTGGTTCAGGCCTTCACGGACAAAATCCACTTCTGTGCCATCGATAAATGGCATCGCCTGCAACGGGACAAACAACGTGGCGCCCTGATGGAAAAATTGCAGGTCATCTTCCGCCAGCTCTTTCACCAATTCCATGGTGTAGCCAAAGCCCGCGCAACCGGACTGTTTCACACCAAGCTTCAACCCTTTGATGAGCGGGTCCTTCTCTGCCAGCGCAATAATGTGGCGTGCCGCACTGTCAGTAAGTGTGAGTCCTTTCCAGACAAAATCATCCGGAGAGAAGGATGCAGGGTTTACAGATTGCATTTTATTCTACCTCGCGATGCGTAGCCTCTTTAGGCTAATCTCTCTATGTTAGTTATAACGGATATCACTTCAACCTCGCGTTTTGCAGGGTTAAAGGGGAAAAAGGCTTTTTTAACCCTGTTTACTGGCGATAGTCAGGCTAATGTGGATGACTATCTGAATATTTTTACTTAAAACATCAAAAAAAAATGATTAAAATCAAATTATTAAAATAAATCCTTTTGGAAAGCTGATCATGGCAAGCTTTTTTTACTGATCTGGGGCATGAGTATTGTTAATGCCTATTTTAATAACAGGCAGCATTAATCGATAAACTTGCATCAGCTGTAGATTGAATAATACGCCAGTTTAGTTATGATAATGATTATCATTAGCGAATATAGGTGTGGCAATGAACGTTTCGATTAACGCCTGGCTACAACACAAAATTGATGAATACAACTTTTCAGTCCGCGACATCACTGTCGATTTTTACATGGCGCAAGCCAAACTTAACCGTCCTGACTGTACGCCAGAGCACCTGCGAAAATTCAATGATACCTGTTTAGATATGGCGGAATTGTGCCAACTCAATGGTGATGATTATAGTTATTTGCATGCGTTAGGGAAACTCCATCATCGTTTGATCGAAGAAATGGTAAACACTGCGCGTGAGAAACTGTTTCGTATGCAGGCATGGCAACTGGCTCGCTATACACTGACCAAACTGTGCCATCAACTGGCCATCAGCGGCGACTGGGATAAGGCAAGTGAGTTACAACGTAACTTTGTTAAGCATGCCACCTGGGTTCTTTGAAAAAACCACGGCGGCAGAGAGCATAGCGTGTCGTTATCGGGTAGGATGCATCACCACCGTGGTCAGTCGTGAAGTGCAGCACAGCCGATTTTCTGCGTTATAAATTTCGATCTGCCATACCTGATGAGTACGCCCGAGATGCAGTGCGCGGCAAACACCGCGCACGTCGCCGTCTCGTGCCGCAGCAATATGATTGGCGTTGATCTCAAGGCCAACAATATAATCTTCGCCTTCGGTGCACAGATAACCCGCCATTGATCCAAGACTCTCCGCCAGTACAGCAGACGCCCCGCCATGCAATAAGCCAAACGGCTGTTTTGTGCGCTCATCGACCGGCATCACCGCTTCCAGACCATCATCATGCACAGCGATAAAACGAATACCTACATGCTCAACCATACAGCCCTGACTACGTTCATTTATTTGTGACAGGGTAACGGGACGTTTCCAGATAGCCATCAAATGATCTCCAGTAATGCCTGTAACGGGTGGCGCATCCCATCACCTTCAATGCGTTTCACCTGGCTACGGCAAGAGTATCCTGTGGCCAGACAACGGTGGCGCGGCAGCGCCTGTAATTGTGGCGACCATGACAACGCATAAATCCCCAGGGAATTTTCAAGGTTTTTGCGCTCATGGCCATAAGTACCCGCCATACCGCAACAGCCAACACTCACATTCTCCAGCCGGGCACCAAAATGAGCGAAAATCGCCGCCCACTGTTTGGGTGCTGACGGCAAGGCAGTCACTTCGGTACAATGGCCGAACAAATACCAGGCTTCGCCGGTTTGCGTTGGCGCTTCATGTAGGGTCAACGTTTTCTGCAACCATTCATGCACCAGTTGCACATGAAAATCCCCGCGTCGCTCGCCCAGTAGCTGGTTATATTCATCACGGTAACAGAGTACCAGCGCTGGATCGACCCCCACCAACGGCATCTCCAGCCGGGCAATGCGATTGAGAAAATCGGCCGTTTTTTGTGCCGTACGCGCAAAACGTTGCAGGAAGCCTTTAATGTGCTGCGCCTTGCCATTCGGTGAAAATGGCAACAATACCGGATGATAGCCCAGCTTCTCAATCAGACGCACAAAATCAGCCACCAGTTGCGCCTCATAATAGCTGGTAAATGGGTCTTGCACGACCAGTACGGTTTTTTCACGCTGTACTGCGCTCAATGCTTCTAGTTTTTCCAGCGTGGTGGCGGTTGCCTGGTGCCCCGCCAGTTGTTGCTTCAGCGTCGGCGATGACAATAAGGGCAAATCCACCATGCCAATATGATTCTTACTAAGCTCACGCAACCAGGGGTGTTTCAGGAAAAAGTTAAACATTCTCGGCGCACGCGCCATCAGGGGCGCATAGCTTTCTACACTGGCCACCAAATGATCACTTAACGGACGCAAATAACGCGTGTGATAAAGTTGCAGGAAACGGGAGCGAAACCCCGGCACATCAATTTTGATCGGACATTGCGTGGAGCATGCTTTACAGGCGAGGCAGCCTGACATGGCTTCTTTCACCTCATGGGAAAAATCATACTGCCCTTTTTTCGCCTGCCAGCTATTGCGTGTGCGAGCTACCAGATCACGCAGGCTGGCACCCGCCAGCGGTAGCTGTTTCTCCAGAGCTAGCGGATCAACCCCCTTTTCTGCCAGCAAACGCAGCCATTCACGTGTCAGCGTGGCGCGCCCTTTAGGAGAATGCATGCGATCGCCGCTGATCTTCATTGACGGACACATAGGACTGCGGACATCAAAGTTAAAGCACAGGCCATTACCGTTGCATTCCATCGCCCCCCGCCACTCGCTACGCACGCTAACCGGGATTTGTCGATCGAACGTCCCGCGTTTTTGCGCATCTACGCGCATCATCGGGTCGTCAACGCCATAAGGCGCACAAATTTTACCAGGATTAAGACGATTGGTCGGATCAAATGCAGCTTTAATGCGCCGTAGCTCATCATAAAGGGTTGCGCCGAAAAATGCCGGGCTGTACTGTGCACGGAACCCTTTACCGTGTTCGCCCCATAATAATCCGCCATAACGCGCGGTGAGGGCGACAACTTCATCTGATATTTGCGTCATCAGCATCTCTTGTTGCGGATCGCACATATCCAGCGCCGGGCGCACATGCAGTACACCGGCGTCAACATGCCCAAACATACCGTAATTGAGTCCATGGCCGTCAAGCAAGGCGCGAAATTCGGCGATATAATCCGCCAGATGTTGTGGCGGCACTGCGGTATCCTCCACGAAAGGGATCGGTTTGGCCGCGCCTTTCGCATTCCCCAGTAGCCCCACCGCCTTTTTACGCATGGCATAGATGCGCTCAATACCGGCCAGGTCATGACACAACTGGTAACCAATGACGCCCCCTTGTTGGGTCGCCATCAGGCTATCAAGACGTTGGCACAATCCTTCAATCTGTCCCGTAATCAGTGATTCATCATCACCGGCAAACTCAACAATGTTCAGGCCCAGCATCTCTTTATTGGGTATATCGGTGATCAATTCCCGCACGGAATGCCAGATAATATCTTCCCTGGCCAGATTGAGCACTTTTGAATCGACGGTCTCCACTGACAGCGCATTGGCCTCAACCATAAACGGCGCATTGCGTAATGCGGAGTTAAACGAATCGTACTTGATATTCACCAGACAACGGACTTTTGGTAACGGCGTGATGTCCAGCCGTGCTTCGGTAATAAACGCCAGCGTCCCTTCCGCACCGCACAGAATACGCGTCAAATCGAACGTCTGTAGATCGTCACTGAGCACATGGCGCAGGTCATAACCCGTGAGAAAACGGTTTAGCCGGGGAAATTTTTCAAGGATAAGCGCACGTTGCTCCCGACAACGTTCAAGAACCGTGCGATATACCGTCCCCTGGGCAGTATTTTCCGCGGCCACCTGCTCAGCCTGCGTCACCGGCATTGCGCAGGTATCAAGGATATCTCCGCCCAGCAACACGGCACGTAAGCCAAGAACGTGATCTGATGTTTTACCATACACCAGCGACCCCTGGCCGGAAGCATCGGTGTTGATCATGCCACCCAACGTGGCGCGATTGCTGGTCGAGAGTTCCGGTGAAAAGAAATAACCGTAGGGTTTAAGCCAGGCATTAAGCTGATCTTTTATCACCCCTGCCTCTACCCGTACCCATCCCTGCTCAGGGTTGATTTCCAGAATATGGTTCATATGGCGAGACATATCTACCACAATGCCCTGGTTCAGTGACTGACCATTCGTTCCCGTCCCACCGCCCCGAGGGGCGAACACCAGGGTGGCAAAGCGTGCTTCATTCGCCAGTCGCGCAATCAAGGCGATATCCGCAGTCGAGCGCGGGAAAATAACTGCATCGGGTAACAGTTGATAAATACTGTTATCGGTCGACATCGTAAGACGTGCGGCATAGCTGGTGGCGATATCGCCGGTAAATCCCTGCTGCTCCAGTGCCTGTAAAAAAGTCAGCACCAACTGAACGAGGCCCGGTGCCTGAGAAATCTGTGGGATCATTATCGAGTGACCAAATGTTGTATAAAACGTTTGCGCTTACTGTTTTCCGTGATTGATTCGTTGTACCACATTTTTATGTAGCCTGCTGTTATTTCAGGAAACGTAAAATCGTTTTTCCTCAGGACTGTCGCAAATGCAATAAATGCATCATTATACTCTTGATACTTTACGTTGCCGATGTGTTGATTTTCACCTTTTCCCCGGCAACATGTAAAGAACACCGATATATAATGAAACATGAAGGAATAACGGGGAGGTACCCACTTTTATATGATAAACCTGCAACAACGTATCGATTTCCCGCAGATGATCTTCTCACTGATGTTCATTGTTATCATGATCGTTGCGTGTTTCTGGGTCGTACAACCCTTCATTCTTGGTTTTGCCTGGGCCAGTATGGTGGTCATCGCCACCTGGCCTTTAATGATTAAGCTGCAAGAATGGTTATGGGGGCGGCGTTCACTGGCAGTTATCGCCATGACTCTGCTCTTGTTATTGCTGTTTATTATTCCGATTACCGTGTTGTTGAACAGTCTGATTGACAACAGCGCGCCGGTGATTGCCTGGGCAACATCGGGACATATTCAATTACCTCAACTGGCATGGCTGAATGATATCCCGGTGATTGGCGAGAAACTTTACTCAAGTTACCACAAACTGGTCGCCGGTGGTGGTGCGGCGCTGATGAGTAAGATTCAACCTTATGCCGGACGTACTACCGGATTTTTTGTCTCTCAGGCCGGGCATTTCGGCCGTATCCTGATACATATCGGTTTGATGTTGCTCTTTAGCGTGCTGTTGTACTGGCGCGGCGAACAGGTAGGTAACGGGATCCGCCATTTTGCTTACCGGTTGGCGTCGCGGCGCGGTGATGCCGCAGTATTACTGGCCGGACAGGCCATCCGTGCGGTGGCGCTTGGCGTCGTGGTTACCGCGCTGGTGCAAGGCATCCTCGGCGGTATCGGACTGGCCATCTCAGGTATTCCTTACGCCACCCTGTTGACCGTCCTGATGATCGTATGCTGCCTGGCGCAATTAGGGCCATTACTGGTGCTGGTCCCGGCAATTATCTGGTTGTACTGGAGTGGCGATACGACATGGGGAACCGTGTTGTTGGTCTGGAGTTGCGTGGTCGCGACACTGGATAATGTGCTACGTCCGGTGTTAATCCGCATGGGTGCGGATTTACCCATGATATTGATCCTGTCCGGCGTTATTGGTGGCTTGATCGCCTTTGGGATGATTGGTTTGTTTATCGGCCCGGTGGTGTTAGCCGTCTCCTACCGCCTTGTTTCTGTGTGGATGCATGAGATGCCAGCGCCTGACGAGGATCCCGACAAAATCGTGGAAGAGCTTGCCGCGCAGGAAACAGAATATTCAGAGCACGAAAAAGCATCAAGCTGATCGCATTTTCCCGATCAGGCTCTTCTGATCGGGAATCTCCCGCCACAAAACATCAATATAATTTATCATTATTGGCTGTTTTCACACCATTTCAGCCGATCCATCCAGTTATTGATTTTTTACAGCCTGTTTTCTCGCCTCATTTGCGTTGTGCCGCCATAAAATATTACCGCTGGTAAACTAATAAGAGGATTCTTAAAGACGAATGCCCCGTTGCTGCATAGTATGAGCCACATATCTGAGAACAACTCTCTGATTTTTAAACAAGCTTTCCCCGAGCATCCTGAAGAATTGCTGTGTGTAGTCTTTGCCCATCCAATGTGATGGGCTTTTTTTATTTATTACAAAGTAAAAAACTGCGCGTGGGATGTATTTTCGCGGGTTCGAAAAAACAAAAAAAGGCCAGCATTAGCTGGCCTTGAAATAAATAAATCTGACTGAATGAGTTATGCGCTGGGGTGTTCCTCCGCCAGGCGCAACCATGTTTGTACCACGGTGTCCGGATTAAGCGACACACTGTCGATTCCTTCAGCCATCAACCAGACGGCGAAATCTTCATGATCAGAGGGGCCCTGGCCGCAGATGCCAACATATTTCCCCTGTTTTTTCGCGGCCCGAATCGCCATCGACAACAGTGCTTTTACTGCGTCATTACGTTCATCAAATAAGGCAGACACCACACCAGAATCACGATCCAGCCCTAATGCCAGCTGAGTCATGTCATTTGAACCGATTGAAAAACCATCAAAATGCACGAGGAACTGTTCAGCCAGTAACGCATTGGACGGTATTTCGCACATCATGATCACTTTCAGCCCATTCTCGCCACGTTTCAGTCCATTACGCGCCAGTTCAGCGATAACCGCTTCAGCTTGCGCAACAGTGCGTACAAACGGGATCATGATCTCAACATTGGTTAATCCCATCTCATTGCGCACGCGTTTCACGGCTTCACACTCAAGGGCAAAACAATCACGGAAGCTGTCCGCGACATAACGTCCTGCACCGCGGAAACCGAGCATCGGGTTTTCCTCTTCCGGTTCATAGCGCTCTCCGCCCACCAGATTAGCGTATTCGTTGGTCTTAAAATCGGAAAGACGAACAATCACGCGTTTAGGGGAAAAAGCGGCGCCCAGAGTGGCAATCCCTTCTGTGAGGCGGCCAATATAAAACTCCACGGGATTATCAAAGCCTTTCATCAATACCTTAATCTGCTGTTGCACTTCGGCCGTCTGCTGATCAAACTCCAGCAATGCTTTCGGGTGCACACCGATCATCCGGTTGATGATAAACTCCAGCCGGGCCAGACCCACCCCTTCATTTGGCAAACAGGCGAAATCAAAGGCCCGATCCGGGTTACCCACGTTCATCATCACTTTCAGCGGCAAGTCAGGCATTTTATCGACCTGTGAACTTTTCACCTCAAAGTCCAGCAAATCGTCGTAGACATACCCGGTATCACCTTCAGCACAAGAAACCGTGACTTTATGTCCGTCATGCAGATGTTCAGTGGCATCGCCGCATCCCACAACCGCCGGAATACCCAATTCACGCGCAATAATTGCGGCATGACAAGTGCGTCCGCCACGGTTAGTCACGATAGCTGAGGCTTTTTTCATGATCGGTTCCCAGTCCGGGTCCGTCATATCCGTGACCAGCACATCGCCTTTTTGGATACGATTCATTTCGCTGATATCATGAATCACCTTCACTTCACCGGCACCGATACGGTGACCAATCGCGCGGCCTTCGGCAACGACTTTGCCTTTCCCGAGCAGTGAATAACGTTCCATGACCTGGCCATTGGAGCGCACCGTTTCCGGGCGGGCCTGCACGATAAACAGTTTGCCGGTATGTCCGTCCTTAGCCCATTCGATATCCATTGGCCGTTTATAGTGTTTCTCAATTTGGATCGCCTGCCGCGCCAGGGCCTGAACTTCATCATCACTCAGCGCGAAACGATCACGCTCGGCTTCAGGCACATCTTCAATTCTGACTTGTTTGCCATGCGCTTGTGAATCGGCATACACCATCCGGATTTTTTTCGAGCCCATGTTGCGACGTACAATTGCCGGGCGGTTAGCCAGCAACGTAGGTTTATGCACATAGAATTCATCTGGGTTAACCGCGCCCTGCACCACCATTTCACCTAATCCAAGCGCGGCGGTGATAAAGACCACCTGGTCGAACCCCGACTCAGTGTCAATGGTAAACATCACCCCCGATGCGGCAAGATCAGAACGGACCATCCGTTGCACGCCCGCCGATAGCGCGACGCCGCGATGGTCATATCCCTGATGCACCCGATAGGAAATCGCACGATCATTAAACAACGACGCATAGACATGTTTTACCGCGATCATCACGGCATCGATGCCCTGCACATTTAGAAATGTTTCCTGCTGGCCGGCAAAAGAGGCATCCGGCATATCTTCCGCCGTCGCTGAAGAACGCACGGCGAACGACGCCTTAGTATTGTCAGCCGAGAGCTGTGTATAAGCCTCGCGTATCGCCTCTTCCAGCGCAGGCTGAAAAGGAGTTTCGACGATCCACTGGCGAATCTGTTTACCGGCTTTTGCCAGCTCATCAACATCATCAATATCGGTCTTGTCCAGCAAATCATAGATACGCTGATTCACGCCACTTTGATCGAGGAATTGGTTAAATGCATCTGCCGTGGTGGCAAATCCATTAGGCACGGAAACGCCCAACGAGGACAGATTAGTAATCATTTCGCCCAGGGAGGCATTTTTGCCTCCCACCCGATCAACATCATTCATGCCGATCTGGTCATACCAAATCACTAGCGGCAGTTGGCCTTTATTGGACATTGAAACAACCCTTTTAAGATGTAATGTGAGTTACAATAAGATAATTAAATGCGCTTATTGCGCTGGTTCAGCTTGGCACATTCCTTTAATAAAGAGAAAGTGGTGAATCGTTCAAGCAAATAAAAATCGGCATTTTAAGAAAACTCCGCGCAAAGCTCCGGATCGTGTGGGATTTAGTGTGATATTAACCGCCGATAAATGGAAAAAATAGTTCTACGCTCTTCAAAGAGAAACACCGTAAATTTTTATCCGGTTCTGTTTTTCTGCTTACTAATTAAAAATAAACATTCTATTTTTTTATTTATGAATATTTTGTTTTATGCTGGGATATTACAGACCTTATGCGTTACCGAAAAACGCTACAGTGAAGCCCTTTCACTGCACTCAGGCGGGTAAGTGTAACAACGCTGTCTGAAACCAGGTCAAATGCCGGAGTGCGGGCGACGTGCGGACCGTATAATGTCGATTTGCCAACACAGTATGGATTCAATTAATCTGATTCACTCACTCTTCAGGAGATAAGATGGACGTGACAGGCGAAAGAACTGTTTTTTATATTTCGGACGGAACGGCGATTACTGCGGAAGTTCTCGGGCATGCGGTAATGTCCCAGTTCCCGGTCGCCGCTATTGGCGTCACTTTACCCTTTGTTGAGAATGTCCAACGGGCGCAGGCTGTCAAAGGACAAATTAACGCAATTTATCAAAAAAGTGGCCTGCGGCCATTGGTGTTCTTTTCTATTGTGACACCGGATGTACGTGACATTATTTTGCAAAGCGATGGCTTCTGTCAGGATATTGTCCAGTCGCTGGTCGCGCCCTTGCAGCAGGAACTGGGTATGGCGCCCGCGCCCGTGGCCAATCGGACCCACGGTTTAACCGCCAATAACCTCGGTAAATATGATGCCCGTATTGCGGCAATCGATTACACCCTGGCACATGACGATGGCATATCATTGCGTGGCCTGGACGCTGCACAGGTGATTTTGCTGGGGGTGTCTCGTTGCGGTAAAACCCCGACCAGTCTCTACCTGGCAATGCAATTTGGCGTCCGTGCAGCTAACTACCCGTTCATTGCTGATGATATGGATAATTTGAAATTGCCATTGGCGTTGCGCCCGTACCAACATAAGCTCTTCGGTTTAACCATTAATCCGGAACGCCTGGCCGCTATTCGTCAGGAACGGGCTGAAAATACGCGTTATGCATCGTTACGCCAGTGTCGGCTGGAAGTTGGTGAGGTAGAGGCTTTATTCCGCACTAATCAGATCCGTTATCTCAACAGTACCAATTATTCTGTGGAAGAAATTGCGACAAAAATTCTCGATATCATGGGGTTAAATCGCCGGATGTACTAAAGCGTTGCACGTATTGGTGCTTCACTTGTGACCATGTGGCAACGCACAACTGATGATAAAATAAAGAAAATAATAATTAAAAACAGTGAAGTAGGCTGTAATCATGATGCCGTTATCGCTTAACCCACAGAAGCACGTATAGCGCTGTTATGCAATAATGAAATGGACACCTCCCCATACCAGCTTCAGTGAACCATGCTGTAAGTGCAAACCAACAGCAAAATGAAGAGGTGTCCAATGGAACAAATTATCGGAATTGACCTGGCAAAGCGAGTTGTCCAGGTACATATCGTTTCTACACAGGGTGAGAAGAAAGCTAACAAAATGATCACCCGTGAAAAGCTGATGGCTTTTATTGCTCAGCAACCCTCGTCCAGAATTGTGATGGAAGCGTGTGGCAGTGCAATTACTGGTCCCGCCCGTTTAAGACATTCGGCCATGACGTCAGACAAATCAGCCCGCAGTCTGTGTCGCCTTTTCGAATGGGAAATAAAAACGACAAAAATGACGCCACCGCTATTATTGAGGCTGATAGTCGTCCAGGTATGCGCTACGTACCGGGAAAAAGCATTGAGCAGCAGGATATTCAGTGTCTGCACCGGGTTCGCCAGCGGCTGATGAAAAACAGAACGGCGCTTATTAATCAGCTCAGGGGCTGAGTCTGGAATACGGTATCGCCATACCGGAAGCCGCCCATAAGGTCATGGCCTGTCTGCCTGATTATCTGGAAGACGCGGAAAATGAACTCACCACGCTCAGCCGGGAGCTGGTCCAGGAGATGTTGCTGGAACTTCAGGACTGCCAGCAACGAATTAAAACGCTGGATATCCGCTTGAAGCAGATGAGTGCACAAAACGAGGATACACTCCGGTTGGAGAATATTCCGGGTGTCGGGCCACTGGGTGCATCGGCACTGACTATAGCGCTGGGTGACAGCCGGGATTTTAATAATGGTCGCCATTTTGCCAGTTATCTGGGATTAGTACCCGGTGAGCACAGCAGCGGCGGTAAAACCCGACTTCTGGGAATAACGAAGCGCGGAGAGGGTTAACTGCGCGGCTTGCTTATCCATGGTGCCCGCTCCGTGGTTTATCGTACGATTAACCTCCCGGATGAGCGGTGTAGCGTCCTCCAGAAATGGCTGAAGGGTATTATTGTCCGGAGCGGTGTGAATAAGGCCGTTGTGGCGCTGGCGAACAAAAATGCCCGGGTGGCCTGGGCACGGGTAAACCAGAAAACGGATTATATGGCCAAGTAACAGTCTGATTTATAAGAAGTCAAAAATGTTGATGAACTGACAGGTAGCATCGACTCTCTGTAAACCTGACAAATAGCTGGGCCATAGCAGGCCATTGCGATAATGAGACCAGAGAGTACGGATGTTCATCAGGGCTCACGAAGCCGAATATATGTGTGACTACGTTGTCAGAAAAAGATCTGCCCGTGCTTGCTTTGGGTCGGTGTCCATATAGCTATTTAATCAGTAGCACGGGCCGTAAGCGCGACGATGCCTGTAAGCCGCGAAGATTGCGGAGCAAATGAACGGCGACAGCGATTTGCGCGAAATTGCCGCCGATACCAATCCCGGATGACGATACCCAGCCTCGATGAGAGGGTAATTTTAACCTGTTTCAGTCGCATTCTGGTTGAATTTGCTGTGAGTTAGTCTATGGTGATCGCCATCACTTCCCGGTACTTTTGCCGTTGCGAAGAAAAGAGTTTCAGAAAATATCATGAATAAAACAGATGAACTGCGGACCGCGCGCATCGAAGGTCTGATTACGCCCGCAGATCTGATCGCCAGCTACCCGCTAACCTCAGCCATTGCTGAAAACGTGACGGCGTCACGGAATAACATTGCTCGTATACTTACCGGCGAAGACAAACGTTTGCTGGTGGTGATTGGCCCCTGCTCGTTACATGATCCATTGGCTGCTTTGGATTATGCGCAAAAAATGGCTGCTTTGCGTGTCAAATATCAGGATCGTCTTGAGATTGTCATGCGTGCATATTTCGAGAAACCACGCACCGTTGTCGGCTGGAAAGGACTGATCGCCGACCCGGATCTTAATGGCCGTTGCCGGGTAAATCGCGGTTTAGGTATCGCGCGTAAGCTATTGCTGGATATCAATGCCCTGGGTCTGCCGACCGCGACGGAGTTTCTCGATATGGTGATTGGTCAGTTTATTGCCGATCTGATCAGTTGGGGGGCGATTGGCGCCCGGACAACTGAAAGCCAAATCCACCGCGAAATGGCGTCCGCACTCTCCTGTCCGGTGGGCTTTAAAAATGGCACGGATGGCAACACACAAATTGCGGTAGATGCCATCCGCGCAGCCCGCGCCAGCCATATGTTTTTATCACCGGATAAATATGGACAGATGACCATCTATCAGACCGGTGGTAATCCTTTCGGCCACATTATTATGCGTGGCGGTAAGGAGCCGAATTATCATCCAGCGGATATTGCCGCGGCGGTTGCCTCCCTGCGTGAATTTAATCTCCCTGAATATTTACTGGTTGATTTCAGTCACGGTAACTGTCTGAAACAACACCGTCGGCAATATGAGGTGGCCGTCTCGGTTGCACAGCAAATTCGGGACGGGTCGTCAGCCATTGCCGGGGTGATGATCGAAAGCTTCCTGCAAGAAGGTCGACAAAACGTAGTTTCTGGCCAGCCCTTGATTTACGGGCAATCTATTACTGATCCTTGCCTTGGCTGGGAAGACAGCGAAGCCGTGATTGCTCTGCTGGCCGATGCCGTCAATGGCCGTTTCTGATACTGACAGGTTCAGTGAATAGCAAACCCGTTTGATTCAGGGCAGCAACCTGCCCTGAATGGTGTGTTCTTTTTTGCCGCTCTGGAGACCCCTGGCCTCACAGGACACCACTGAATGTTAAACCAGCACATGTTTTTCGCGTTGATCTGACAACATGAACATAATAGTTACAAGAGACAGCAGACAGAATACTGCGTTGGCAAATAAAGCCCCTGTTGCAGCTATCGCTACGCCTGAAGGTATCAATGCATTGAACACAGCGCCCGATATCGCCAGTCCAAACGCCGCCCCCAGCGAACTGGCCATTTTGTAAATACCGGAAGCGATACCCGCCATGTCTGCGGGAACATTAGAGAGTGCAGTATCAGTAGAAGGTGTAGCGTATATCCCCAATCCTGTGCCCAAGAGAATATAACCAATAAAAACGACAATAACATAGGCAGTATTTGGCATAGAGGTTAGCGCCATAATCCCAATACCAACAGCGGCCAGTAAGCTACCCCACAACATAGGTTTCTTTGCACCAATAATCTGCAGTAGTTTTTCCCCTACCCGAATCATCAGTAATACCGAAATCAGGTAACCAATCGTAAGAATACCAGCCTGAAATGAAGTAAAACCGCGTCCCTGTTGCACATACATGCTAGAGACCATCAAGGTTCCACCGGCGGCATTTAAGATAAAGTTGGAGAAGGTCGCACAGCTATAATATTTGTTTTTAAATAAGGAGAAGTCGATGAAACTTGCTTTTTTCTTTCGTATTTCTGCCCATAAGAAGACCAAGGCAGCAAGGAGAAACAACACAAACAAGCCTAATATTAACGGATTTTCCCATCCCAATGAATATATTCTGGTAATAAGTATATTTAAGCAAATCAACGCGATGATAAAAGTTAAAAACCCCAAATAATCAAAGCCATGCGTTGCTTTCTCCTGACTTTTACTTTCTGGCGTTCCCCTAATCAACAGCATTCCTGCGACAGCAAATAAAATAGATAAAATAAATATCCAGCGCCAGCCGGCATAAGTTGCAATACATCCACCAACCAGAGAACACAGCCCGGCGCCACCCCATGAACCAATTGACCAAAAACTCAGGGCTTTCTGTCGAGCTTTGCCCTTATAGTCAGTATTCATCAGCGCCAATGTAGCAGGCATAATACAGGCTGCAGAAAGACCCTGAATGACACGGCCCAGGGAGAAAAGGATCTCTTCTTTAGAAAAGATAATAAAAAGGCTACCAATGATGCTTAGAATAAATCCAATATTAGTGATTTTAACTCTGCCAAACTTATCAGCTAATCCACCGGCGAGAACAATAAAACAACCAGAAAATAGTGCAGTTAAACTGATAGCGAAGTTTAGTGTACCTAATGGAATGTTAATGTCATCTTGTATAGAAGGAACAATATTAACCATGGATTGAGCGAATAGCCAAAATGTCAACACGCCCAGGACAATACCCAGCGTCAATCGATTCGTACCCTGATAATTTAATGGGTCTGGTTGAGTTTTAGACATAACTATCCTAATTTTAATTAAATAATATTCTCCTGATGAGAGTAACAATGTTATCCTCATCAGGATCCTTACTATGGCTTAAGTATTATTTTAAATAGGCTTCGGTAAGTGCACACCAATAAGATGATGCGGGGACAATAATATCATCATTAAAAATATATTCTGGATTGTGTAGCATATGAACACCAGGCTCATCCCCGTTACCAACCAGGAAATAGCAACCATCAGGATGCTCTTCCAGCATAAAGGCAAAATCTTCACTTCCCATGGTAGGTGGTGTGTTACTGTGCACTTTATCTTCGCCAAACATCTGTTTTGCTACCTGATACGCAAATTCCGTCGCTTCATCGCCATTGATTAATACCGGGCTACCATTGATATGCGTGACAATGGCTTTGGCACCAAAACTCACTGCCTGTGATTCTGCAATGGCCGTAATACGTTTTAAAACCAGTTCCCGCACTTCAGGACGCAATGTTCTGACGGTTAATTTAAGCGACGCATGACCATTAATCACATTAGGTGCATCTCCAGATTGAATACTGCCGACGGTCACTACCGCAGCATCCTGTGGTGCAACATTTCGCGAAACAATACTCTGTAACGCCAGAGCGCAATAACAGGCAACGATCCCGGCATCAATCGTTTTCTCTGGCATAGCGCCATGTCCACCCACGCCAGTGATATCAATATGCACGGTATCAGAGGATGCCATAAACACCCCTTTTTGGAAGTAAAACTCCCCTGTTTTCAGACCGGGCATATTATGTAATGCAAAGATTTTATCGCAGGGAAATAGCTTAAACAAACCGTCATCGATCATGACTTTTCCGCCATAGAGCAACTCTTCTGCTGGCTGAAAAATGACATGCAAGGTGCCATTGAAGTTTTGAGTCTTAGCGAGATATTCCGCCGCACTAAGCAAGATAGTGGTGTGACCATCATGACCGCAGGCATGGCATTTTCCCGGGATCTTGCTAATCCAGGGTTTATCATTATCTTCAAGAATCGGTAAGGCATCCAGGTCGGCCCTCAGCCCCAACCGTTTTTTACCATTCCCTACTTTTAACGTACCCACAACACCTGTTTTAGCCAATCCCCGGTGAACGTCATAGCCCCATTGATCGAGCTTTTCCGCCACGATATCGCTGGTGAGTTTTTCTTCGAAGCCCAGTTCTGGCTGCTGATGAATTTTGCGTCTTAAGTCGGTACAGATCTGTTTATTCTTACTAATCGCTTCAACAATTTTGTTATTCATAATTTATTCTCCATTTGATTTAGTTCTTCACCAGTGTACAAAGGAGAGATAAATAAAAAAATACGTACTTTTTACCAAAAAAAACGATTAATTGTCAGATTTGAAAGACACCAAAGTTTTGATATCAAAAAAACACATATTTTTTTGACAACATTAATAATTTCTTAAATAAATCAGCCTATTCTGACAATGCTATGAATAATCAAACAAAGTTCGCTAACGAATGCTACTATAGACTGGCAAGAAGATGAAAGTGTATTCAGTAACAGCGTGTTCGTTGCTGCTCAAAATCAGTAAAATAATGACAGAGTGATTTTTCATGGAAGCTAAAAATCAAAAATATGATCTATTGATCAGTGATGTTGTTGAAATAAGCAGCAATGGATCGGAAGGTATAACTCTCGTTTATTTATTGAAAGGCAGTTTACTGCTAAAATATCGCGGGCATGATAGCGTACTTAATTCTGGTAGTGTAATATTATTCAATAACAATGAAGCCTATCAATTGTTTGGCAAAGAGAAAAACATCCTTATATTGCTGGAAATCCCTAAAAGCTATTTTGTCCGAAACAATAATCGTCTCTATTTATCACATTTTACGCTTAATTCTCTGCAACAACCAGGTTATAAAGAGACTTTTGTTGATAAAATAAAGGAAGAGCTTAGCAGTATGCTGATCGCTTTTATAAAAAACAATATCGATAGTTATACATTGGAAATGGATAGTTGTTTGTGCGAAATATTATTGCTTTTGATTCGCTATTTTAAAGATAAAACAATAGTCATCGAGAATAGCAGTGCTTCTTATAGTAAAAGGATCAAGAATGTTACTTCCTGGATTGAAAATAATTATCAATGCCCAATCAGTCTTACAGACATGGCAAACAAAGAATATGTTTCCATTGCTCATCTTTCCAGAATTTTCAAGCATGAGGTAGGCATTAATTTTAAACAATACCTTACAGAAGTTCGTTTCCGGCATAGTGTCCAGCAGTTAATTAACACCGCTGATTCGGTTAATACTATTTCGCTAAATAATGGCTTCAGTAGTGTCAGGCAATTTATTGAACTATTTAAAGAACGCTACAAAAAAACGCCTCGCCAATTTCGCCAGGCATATCATAGAGACGAATTTAAACTGCCAATAAATATTTCTAACATGTCTTGCCGGGATGTTCGTGAGGTTAATTTGGCTGAGGTATTTGAACTGTTAACGGCGAACCCCGATCCGGAGCAATACAGCAAGTTATCGAAGTTTTGCCAAAGTGAAGTACTGGATATTGATCTTGCGCTTTGTCAAAGCATGCGAACTTACGTCGACTCACCGAGACAATACATTGCAATGATTGGATCGCTAGAAGAAATTCTCAGAGAAACTACGCAGAAGCAAATAATGAGAGTAAAGCATGATATTGGACTCAATTACGTTGATATATTTAATTCCGTATTTGATCATCCGGTTCCAGATATTTTCTCACTGGAAGATAAAACCTTCAATACAGTTTGCTATAGTATCCTTGAGCGTGCAATTT
The DNA here is from genome assembly GCA_015655145.1 of Enterobacterales bacterium. Lineage (GTDB taxonomy): Bacteria > Pseudomonadota > Gammaproteobacteria > Enterobacterales > Enterobacteriaceae > JAATFO01. The sequence goes on from JAATFO010000100.1 coordinate 24,054, forward strand.
CTTTTTTAAAACAGGCTGAAATAGCGCTTTTTGTCCGTATTAATAAAAAAGTTAAAATATCAGAAATTGATGATTTTTTGCGCTATGGTGTTAATGTATTTGGTCGAACTTATCTACAACAGTGGTGTTTTATTTATGATTTTGATCATGAAAAAACCGGCTATGAGGTAGAAAGTGAATTTCAGGATATTAGGAAAAGATTTGATTTCTGGATCGGGAAGGTTAAATTTGGCATAATATTTCCTCTGTCAGATGGTGCTTCTGCGCCTGTAAGCGAATATGCTGGAATCTTTAAACTGATTGACTTTATTGGTTATCGTGCTATTTATCCACAATCCCCCTGCCGTGCCGATTTTAATGATAACTTCTTTTCACAAAGTGAACATTTCATCAGTGATACAACAGCCGTCGTACAAAATATGATGCACACATTGAAGATTAATATCCCACTTTATTTATTAGAATGGAATACACTGACTGGCAATACCTATCATACTAATGGCACTTTTTTTCGTGGTGCCCTGGTATTCAATACTATAATGTCACTCCCTGCACAAGTCACCACTGTGAGTCTATGGCTTAATTTAGAAACCCAACGAATGGCGTTAAAGACAACAGAGTGCGAAATTCGCAGTTTAGCACTTTTTCATATATTCGATATGGCAAGACCGGTTTTTCATACTCTTGCCTTCCGTAAAAGATTACAGGGCGAGATCATTGCCATGGAAAGAAACCACCTCATTACTAAAACTGTATATGGATATCAAGTTATTCTCACTAATACAATTGCTTTTGATCCAGAACTTACTGTAGATGAGAATTTGTTCAGTATATTTAAGAAAAAGGTCGTAATGAAAATAAATAATATTTCATCTGGTTTATATCAAATAAAACATTTCTTGCTTGATCAAAAAAATGGCGCTTTATATTGGCAAATTGAGCAAATGAAATCCAAGCTTTGGTGGGATACTGAAGTGATTGAATATTTGAATCTCAGATCAATACCTAAACTTAATATCAGCGACAAGTACATTGATGGTGAATGGTTAACCATCAATGATTTAGATATCAATGCTATCGCCTTTTATGAACTACGTTTAGTACACTAAATACCTGAGGCTTTGTTGAATAAATCGAACTTTTGCTGAGTTGAAGGATCAGATCACGCATCCCCTGACAACACAGGCATGCCCGTGGCAAAGCAGAAGTTCAGAA
>JAATFO010000103.1 GCA_015655145.1 Enterobacterales bacterium
GCACGGGCTTTAACCGCCGCCGACGTGTTAGCATAAACCACCACGGTACGATCAGGATGACTGTCGCAGAATTGATTAAAACGGTCGATCGGGCACCCTAAATCCAGTGAACATTCCGCTTGTAGCGTGGGCATCAGCACTGTTTTTTCCGGACTGAGAATTTTCGCGGTTTCGCCCATAAAACGCACGCCCGCCACCAGCAAGGTTTTTGCCGGGTGGGTATGGCCAAAGCGCGCCATTTCCAGTGAATCCGCCACACAGCCCCCGGTCTCTTCCGCCAGCGCCTGGATTTCGGGGTCGGTATAATAATGGGCAACCATCACTGCATCACGCGCGCGCAACAAGCGTTTGATGTTCTGCTGATAACCTGTTTTTTCATCCGCAGAAAGACGGGCCGGTTTGGCAGGAAAAGGATAAATCGCCGATTCAGTATCAAACATCAGGCTCATAGGCACCGCTCTCGTTTTTTAGACTTAACACAAAAGGCTATATTTAGCGTTTATCTGCGTATTTTTGTTGTTATAGTTTTTTATGCTAAACAAGATAGTCGAAATAACGGTCATTGTCGCGCGATTTTTATCCACGCGAGGTAAAGCGGTGCATAAGAGCAGAAAAACCCGTCAGCGCTGACGCAGCCCTTGTGCTTCGATGTCCAGCAAAAAGGCTTTGTTCTCCAGCCCTCCGGCAAAACCGGTTAGCTTGCCATTAGCGCCGATAACCCGGTGGCAAGGGGCAATAATTGATATCGGGTTTTTACCGTTCGCCGCGCCCACCGCCCGCACGGCTTGCGCATGGCCGATTTGTTGGGCAATTTGACTATAGCTGCGGGTTTCACCAAACGGGATGGTGACCAGCGCCGCCCAGACCTTTTTCTGGAATGTCGTACCGATAAAATCAAGCGGCAAAGTAAAACACTGACGCTGCCCCTTAAAGTACTCATTCAACTGGCGCTCGGTTTCCACCAACAGCGGATACCGATTATCCGCCACCGTGGCGCTAAACCGACCATGTCCGGCGCGTTCATGCGGCCATAGTACCGCCGCCAGGCCATGATCGCTGGCAACCAGTGTCAATTCACCGACCGGAGATGGCATCAATTTGTAGAAATAGGTCATTTTGGTCACTCTTTGTTATCCTCGCGCTACCTGCCGATTATTATTCCTTTTTCAGCCATTGACTGGCTGTTTTCGGCCAGGGAAATGAATAATTACATGGTAAACGTGCCAGCTTTGCGCCCAAGATGATCTGTATAGCACAGACAGGGAACAGTGAAATGATTGATCATAATGCCGCATACCTGGCACTAACCGCACGCGATGTACGTTTCGATGGCGTTTTTTTTGTTGGCGTCATCTCTACAGGCATCTATTGCCGTCCGATCTGCCCGGTGAAACCACCACGCCAGGAAAACTGCCGTTTTTTCAACAGTGCGGAAGCGGCTGAGCAAGCCTCATTTCGCCCCTGTTTACGCTGTCGGCCCGAATTAGCCCCAGGCAATGCCCCGGTGGATAACGCGCGCCGCGTCGCCGAACTGTTGATTCAACGCCTTGATGAAGGGCTCATCACCGAGCGTGCGAATATGCAGGATATTGCCACACAATTTGCTATCAGCCCACGTCAGTTACGACGTATTGTGCAACAAGAATTGGGCGTCTCGCCTTTTGCGCTGAAACAAACTCGTCGCCTCTTGCTGGCAAAACAACTTCTCAGTGAAACTCGCCTGTCAGTCACTGAGGTCGCCTTTGCCAGTGGTTTTTCCAGCCTGCGTCGGTTTAATGATGTGTTTAATAGCCGCTACCGCATGCCGCCCAGCCGCTTACGTCAGCAACGCCATAACCCGGCACCCGCACTCACAACACACGATACCTCATGTTTGCAGCTCTGTTATCGCCCACCTTATGACTGGCCAGCGATGCTGGAATTCCTCCGCCTGCGCGCGCTCAACTCGGTGGAATGGGTTGAGGATGACAGTTATGCGCGCACCGTGCGCCTTGGACCGTATCAGGGATGGATAAAGGTGACCCACGCCAAAGGAAAACCCGCATTGCAGGTTGAATTCACCCATTCGTTGACCGGGGCTCTACCCACACTACTGCGACGTTTACGCAATCTGTTTGATCTTAACGCCCACCCCATGCTGATCGATGGCTGGTTACAACAAGATCCGCGCTTAAGTGCAAGCATCCGCCAGAACCCGGGTCTGCGTGTTCCCGGCGCATTCGACGGCTTCGAAATGACCATTCGCGCTATTCTTGGCCAACAGATTACGGTGAAAGCCGCCACGACACTAGGTGGTCGTTTTGCCGTAGCGTTTGGCGAACACATTGAGACACCCTTCCCGGCACTCAGCCAGCTTGCTCCCCTGGCAGAGCGCATGGCCATGGCGACAGTGGATGATATCGCCGCGCTGGGGATTGTCAGCGCCCGCGCACGCTGCATTATTGCCCTGGCACAGGCGTGCGCATCCGGTAAACTTATACTGGAAGGCGGTACTGATCCGGAGGGAATGATACGTCAGTTGTTATTGATCCCCGGGATAGGCCCATGGACCACGCAATATATTGCCATGCGGGCATTGCGCTGGCCAGACGCCTTTCCGGCCAGCGATATCGCGGTGCGAAAAAACCTCGGCGGCGTGAGTACGCGTGAGGCGGAAGCATTATCGCACGCCTGGCAACCGTGGCGCAGTTATGCCGTATTGCATATCTGGAAAAATTTGCCCGCCCGCGACGAGCAAGTCACCTGCGAACCGGACGCCGCCTCACCAGAACGGCATGACTGATGTTCAGCGGCAACGTGCGCAGACATGTTCGCGCCAACACCACGTCAGTCATAGCGACCTTCATGCGCTCACAGTAAATCTTCGCTACATTGCGGCACCGGATTGCGAAAACTGCGGGTGACAAAGGCCAGATATATCAGCCCCATCGCCGCCCAAACCAGACCGAGGGTCATGGAGCTTTTTTCCAGGTTAAACCATAGCGCCCCCACCGTCATTGCCCCGCACAATGGTAAAATCAGGAAGTTAATATTGTCTTTTACTGACTTATTTCGTTTTTCCCGGATCCAGAATTGTGAAATCACCGATAAATTAACAAAGGTAAACGCCACCAGCGCCCCGAAGTTAATCAATGCCGTGGCAGTCACCAGATCAAAAACCACCGCGGAGAGCGCAATGACCCCAACCAGCAACACGTTGAGTGCGGGTGTCCGCCATTGCGGATGAATATAGCCAAAAAAGCGCTCAGGAAACACTGCGTCACGGCCCATGACATACATCAAACGAGAGACGCCCGCATGCGCGGCCATACCGGAAGCCAGTACCGTGACACAGGAAAAAATAAGAATGCCGACCTGAAAGGTTTTACCTGCCACATACAGCATTATTTCGGGTTGGGAAGCATCCGGATCGTGAAAACGTGATATGTCCGGGAAATAAAGTTGCAGAAAATAAGACACCACAATGAAAATGATGCCGCCAATCAGGGCGGTCAGGAAAATCGCCTGCGGGATCACCCGTCCGGCATCTTTGGTCTCTTCCGACAACGAACTGATACCATCAAAACCAAGGAATGAGAAACAGAGAATGGTCGCGCCGGTAATCATCGGAACCACATGGGCATTCTCCGACCAAAATGGACGACTACTGACCAGCGTACCGGCGCCCTCCCCCTGTACCACGCCATAGATAACCATGCCCATGATCACCGTCATCACCGCCACCTGCAAGACGACAATCAGGCTATTGAAATTGGCCACGGTTTTAATTCCGCGCAGGTTTGATAACGTCATAAACCCGACCAGCAATACCACGAAAATCCATGAAGGGATGGTAGGCGCCAATGCTTCAAAGTAAATCTTCGCCAGCAGAATGTTGATCATCGGCATAAACAGATAGTCCAGCAACGAAGACCAACCCACCATAAAGCCCACATGCGGACTAATCGCTTTCTGCGCGTAAGTGTATGCGGATCCGGCTGACGGGAAACGACGAACCAACTTACCGTAACTGAGTGCGGTGAACAAAATTGCGAGCAACGCAAAGGCATACGCGGTCGCCACATGACCATTAGTCAGACCCGAAACAATACCGAAGGTATCAAACAGCGTCATCGGCTGCATATAAGCCAGCCCAATCATCACGACTGGCATCAGCGTTAAGGTTTTTTTCAGTTGTATGCGAGACGGCGTTGACGTGCTATGCGACATAGCGCAATCCTCCGATAGCGCGATTATCGCCTGCCAACTGGGTTGACGGGAAACCGGGCGCGCAGTGAAAAAAAGCGTTACATGGGATTGCTCGGGTATATCCCACGAGCATCACCAACATGCTAATCGCATCATCATCACCCAATCGGATATCTGCCATGGCTGGCACATTGTTAACGGACTGCCCCATCTCTTTTTATCCTCAACAAAACACGTTCTTGCATGTTTTATGTATGTATCTATCCGGACACTGCGTCCGGCCTCTTAAAATGAATGTTGGTGTGGTACAGAAAACAACCGGGCCGAACACCCTGATAGCACCGCGCGACAGGCAAGCGCGCAGACATTCCACGGCAACGTGGACAATGGCGACGGCAGTCCGGTATTTTCAGGGCGCACATTCTGCACTATGAGGGAGCAAGATGACAAGATATTGCATCCCCAATAACGATTTCTTTGCGGGTGGTCAAGAGGATGGGCGTTAAGCTGTCGGGTTCAGCACCAGCGACCAACCGCAGTTTATAGCCCGTTGAGAGAAAAACACCGCGCCTGTGTCTGGCGCGGCCAAGCCTAAACGCTGATCGCAATCAGCGCATATAGCTCACGATAACGGCATATTTATCGGATCGGGATAAAGATATTCAAACCCCAGCTCGTTACAAATCTTATTACCATCAATCACCTTGCCGCGGTTGCTGCCGTCTGGCGCGAATGTGGGCGGCGTTAATCCTAACTGCTTTGCCGCCGCCGGATAAAACTGATTCCGCGCCGGGTGTTTGGGCGCGCACAGGTTATAAATATGCCCGCCTTTCGGGGTTTGCAGTAATAACACCATCGCGGCCACCACATCGTCCAGATGTACCAGATTAACACCCTGGTCACCATCAGGTAGCGCCGTTTTGCCGACAAGAAACCGACCAGGATGGCGATTAGGTCCCACAAGGCCCGATAAGCGTAAGATATCCACTGACGTACCGGGCAGGTCATGCAACCAATTTTCCAGCGCCACCAGCGTTTTACCGGCCACCGTTTCCGGCTTTTTCAGACTGTTTTCTTTTATTACGCCGTGACTGTTGCCATATACCGAGATTGAACTGGTGAAGATAATCCGCGGCACATTGCACACCAGCGCGCTATCAACAATATTCTGCACCGCCTGCACATATTGCTCTCCCCCTTTCACCGTGCGACTCGCCGGTAGTGTCACCACCAGCGCATCCACACAGAGCAACGCGTTCAGCACATTTGCCGCACACACCAAGTCCGGGGTTAATTCAAGTTGATAGCTTTCAATACCGCACATGCGTGTCGCGTCAACCCCATCCGGTGTCGTTTTGCTGCCAGTGACTTGCCAGCCGCGAGCCGCCAGCGCCATTGCTAACGGCATTCCCAGCCATCCCAGCCCTACTATCGCGACCTTTTTCATGCCTGGCTCCTGCATTTTCTTCACTGATACCACTAAGGCTACGCCAGGGGAAAGCGGCTGACAATATTACGTTGATGAGAGAATCTTTCCAGGTTGACAAAAAAGGGTTGCCATTCACAGTTATCTTCGCTAGCTTAACCGTCACAGAAATGAATAAGCATTCATACCACGGAATTTTTATGACACGCGTTCAATTTAGCCACCATCATCACCATCATCCTGACTAGTCTTTCAGGC
>JAATFO010000148.1 GCA_015655145.1 Enterobacterales bacterium
ACCAGGCTGCTCCACCCCGCGTTCGATTTCTTTATCGTCGCTTCCATCGCGACGTACTTCCATCATCATACACAGATTATTGGTTGCGGGAGCCGGATTTGAACCGACGACCTTCGGGTTATGAGCCCGACGAGCTACCAGGCTGCTCCATCCCGCGTCTGTGGAAGCGCACTATACTCTCAGTGATTTATGATGCAACCTTTTTTTAAGTAAAAGTGATTGGTTTTCCTTCTGTTGCTGAATTTATTCATCATTTATGGTTTTGTTGTTCATCACGCTTTGCTCTTTTTCTATTAATGGATTTAAATCTCATTTGGCCTTTGCTATCTTCGGCCTGCAATCAAAAGAGAGAACAGAGAAACAATGAAAGGACGTTGGCTAAAGACGCTGCTGACTGGCGCATTTATCGTGTTGCTGGCGGGATGCTCATCCAAACCAGTCGATCGTGGGCAGCAATATATTGACGGTAAGCTCAATCAACCTTTGGAGCTGGTGAATCAGCCGAATACCCGAGGGCGTCCGGTCAACGGCAAGGATTTTGGCGACCAGGTCAGAGCAATCCAGTCGGCCACATCCGGCCTGTATATGCGCCAGAGTAACGCCTACCGGGCAATTGAAAATTGGTTGCTGGCTGGCGGCGATACGCGCCAGTTACGCCAGTTCGGCCTTGATGCCTGGCAGATGGAAGGGGTGGATAATTACGGCAACGTTCAGTTCACCGGCTATTATACCCCGGTGATTCAGGCACGCTACACCCGGCAGGGTGAGTTTCAGTACCCACTTTATCGTATGCCGCCACGCAGTAAAGGCCGCAAGTTGCCCAGCCGCGCCGAGATCTATAGTGGCGCTCTTGATGAGCGCTATGCCGCCGCCTGGAGTAACTCGTTGATGGATAATTTCATCATGGATGTGCAGGGCAGTGGCTATGTGGACTATGGCGATGGTCGTCCACTGATGTTTTTTGGTTACGGCGGCAAGAACGGCTGGTCATATCGCAGTATTGGCAAAGTCTTGATCGATCGCGGCGAAGTGAAGCGTGAAAATATGTCGATGCAGGCTATTCGCCAATGGGCTGACCAACACAGCCCGCAAGCGGTGCGCGAACTGCTGGAAACCAACAATTCATTTGTCTTCTTCAAGCCAGAAAATTTTGCGCCAGTGCGTGGCGCCAGCGCTGTGCCGCTGATTGCCAAAGCCTCGGTCGCGGCTGATCGTTCGTTGATCCCGCCGGGTACGGTATTGCTGGCGGAAGTACCGTTACTGGATAATAACGGTAAATTTATCGGCAAGTATGAAATGCGCCTGATGGTGGCGCTGGATGTTGGGGGCGCCATTAAAGGACAGCACTTCGATATTTATCAAGGTATCGGTCCACAAGCAGGTCATATGGCGGGTTTCTTCAACCATTATGGGCGTGTTTGGGTGCTGCGTGCGGCCCCAGGTGTGGGTACAACACTGTTCAGTCAGATACAAAACCCCCATAATGCGTCAATGCTTTTGGGCGCGCGCCAGTAAACCACCTGTCTGCGGGCCAGCTCTGGCCCGTTTTTCGTTTTGCTGAGGTAAGACTTTCATGACAGTTCTTTCAGATGCCTGGCGGCAACGTTTTGGCGGCATAGCGCGTTTATACGGCCAGGACGCACTGCAACTGTTTGCTGATGCACATGTGTGTGTGATTGGCATCGGTGGGGTCGGCTCATGGGCGGCAGAAGCGTTGGCCCGCTCGGGTGTGGGGAGCATAACGCTTATTGATATGGATGACGTGTGCATTACCAATACCAACCGGCAAATTCACGCTTTACGTGCCCATATTGGTGCAGCAAAAACGGCGGTAATGGCAGAACGTATTCTGGCTATCAACCCAGAATGTCAGGTGATCAACATTGATGATTTTATCACGCCGGACAATACCGCTGAGCTACTGGGGACGGGGTTCAGTTACGTGATTGATGCGATTGACAGCGTGCGTCCAAAAGCGGCGCTACTGTCATGGTGCCGGCGTAATAAGATTCCGGTTGTGACCATCGGCGGAGCCGGTGGGCAAATCGACCCGACACAAATTGAGGTGGCTGATTTAGCAAAAACCATTCAGGACCCGCTGGCGGCAAAATTACGTGAACGTCTGAAACAGGATTTTGGCGTGGTAAAAAACAGCAAAGGGAAGCTGGGGATTGATTGTGTGTTTTCGCGCGAAGCGCTGATGTATCCCCAGCCGGATGGTTCGGTTTGCGCGGAGCGCAGTACCGCGGTAGGCCCTAAACGGATGGACTGCGCCTCGGGTTTTGGCGCCGTGACCATGGTTACGGCCACCTTTGGCTTTGTGGCGGTAGCGCATGTATTGAAGAAAATGCTGGTGCGGGCGACACGGCAGCAATCAGGGACATAACAACACGGTTTCGTCGCTGGCAACGAATGCAGTCATTCCGCTGCGGCGAGTTTCACCGCCGCAGCCAGCGCGAGCAGGCCACTGCTGCGTGATGCGCTAAGTTGTGTTCGAAGTCCCAGGGTATCGAATAACGCCAGCGGATCGATATTCTGTAATGTCGCCGGTGATTGCCCTTCCACCGCAGTCAATAATACCGCCAGCAAGCCGCGAACAATACGCCCTTCACTATCACCATAAAAATGGAAGCGTCCATCTTCACGTTGTCGATGGCCAAACCAGACACGGTTTTCACATCCATGCAGTTCAATTTCGGCGGTTTTTAATTCATCGGGCAAGGCGGGCAACTGCTTACCCAACATAATCAATTGTCGATAACGTGCTTCCCAGTGGTGCAAAGGCGCGAATTGCGCCTGCAAGCTGGTGAGGGTGATGGTATCGCCAAAAGGATGAGGGCCGGGAAATGCATTTGTCATAATGAGTCCGTCAGTAAGGTTATTGCCGCCCGGAGGGCTCGGGTCAAGGCTGCCACGTCCTGTCGGGTGTTATAAGGGGCGAACGACGCGCGTAATGTACCGCTGACGCCCAACGCGGCCATCAATGGTTGGGCGCAGTGTTGCCCGGCACGCAGTGAGATGTCGCTTGCAGCCAGTAACGTGACGATATCGTTATGATGTGTACCTGCGATATCAAAAGAGAGCAGACTGGCATCGTTACAACGGTAGCTGCGAAATCCCGGAATCAACGCCAGTTGTTCTTCCGCCAGGCAGGCTAAGCCCCGGCTCCAGTTTTCTGCCGCCTCAAGATCCACGGTATCCAGCCACGTTAGCGCCGCGCTGAAACCGATGACGCCAGCGACATTTGGCGTACCCGCTTCGAAGCGCCAGGGAACGGGTTGTGGGGTAAATCCATCAAAATTAACCTCAGTCAGCATTTTACCGCCCCCTTGCCAGGGTTGCATTTCCGTTAATCGGGCTGTTTTGCCATAAAGTACGCCAATGCCCATTGGCCCATAGAGTTTATGGGCTGAAAAGGCATAAAAATCAATATCCAGAGCCTGCACATCAGGCGCACAATGCACAATGCCCTGGGCACCATCAATCATCACGCTGGCGCCGACGTCATGCGCCAGCATGGTGGCTTGCGCGATATCCGGGCAGCCGCCTGTTACGTTAGACATCTGACACAACGCCAGTAAACGCGTTTTCTGATTAAGCAACGACGGTAGCAGATTGATATCCGGTAGATGATTGCTTCCCAGCGGCCATTTAACCACCCTGGCGCCGGTTTGTTGGGCGACCATGAGCCAGGGCACCAGGTTGGCATGATGTTCTGTTTCACTGACCACGATTTCATCACCCGGCTGCAAACGGGGCCGCAGATAGCCCTGTGCAACCAGATTGATGGCTTCCGTACATCCTCGCGTCCAGACAATGTTACTGGCGTTGGGCGCATGCAACAATTTAGCCACCTGGGCGCGCGTACCTTCATATTGCTCTGTAAGCTGACGTGCGGCGGTAAACTGACTTCGGTGAACGGTGCCTGCACCCAGTCGATAAAACTGTTGTGTCGCATCGATCACCGCTTGTGGTTTCAGCGTGGTTGCGGCACTGTCAAGATAGATGCCGGCATCAGCCAGCGCCGGGAACTGCTGGCGAAAGTGATCAGGGTTAAATGCTGTCATATCATTCTCAGATTGATGGGATTCGCTTTCTTTCCACCGCCCTGTAAGGCGAAATTCATTGGGACTATGCTGAAAGCAGCATACCTGACTGGCAAAGCAATAAGAACACGTTATGCTGATACAAAGGCAGGTAGACACCTTTACCTTTATGTATCCGCCATTTTCCCGGTGCAGGTATATTAGTCGGCTTTATTCCTCCCGGTTACTTGTCCGGGGGAGCGACGGCAATTTTTTCGATGACGACTTTCCTGCCATACGCAATCTATTGAGGATAGGCTATGCTATTGACCCGTTTGACCTCCAGCATGAGGCTGCGGGTGATTTATCGCCTCATTTATCATCAAGGAGACAACAGATGAAAAAACTCACCGCGTTACTGGCCGCCTGTGGCCTTGTGACTATTTTAGCCGCGTGTACCAGCGATTATGTTATGCACACCACTGATGGCCGCACGCTGGTTGCCCAGGGCAAGCCTATAGTAGACGAAGAAACCGGGATGATCAGCTATAAAGATACGCAAGGTACCCAACAACAGATCAATCATGCCGAGGTGAAAGATATGGCTGAGGTAGGTCAGTAAGTTGTCGAGAAAAAAGCACCGCAATGGCGGTGCTATGAGAATTATTGATGGGCAGACAGGCTAAAACGACAGCCATTAACCTGTTTTGCATTTTTCATCACTGAAAAGTGGCAATGCGATGGTAAACATCACATTATGTCTGCCCGGCTGTTACCAATAGCTATTTTTCATGCTCGTCGCCAACATATATTTATTAGGGCTCAGAAAGTGCAATTACGACAGGTGTCTTCTGGCACTTCTTCCGCAGTCAATTTATACTGGTTTTGATGAAAAAATCTAATACGTAACGTGGTGCATGTGGTTGCGTCAGGTTGTTACAGGAATGACTCCAGGTATTATGTCGAAACGTCTCCCACCTCTGAATGCGTTGCGTGTTTTTGATGTTGCCGCACGCTATCTCAGTTTTACGAAAGCGGCTGAAGAGTTGTTTGTTACTCAGGCGGCAGTCAGTCATCAAATCAAATCCCTGGAAGATTTTCTCGGCCTGAAGCTATTTCGCCGGCGTAATCGTGCGCTTTTGCTGACGGAAGAAGGGCAAAGCTATTTTCTCGATATTAAAGAGGTTTTTTCTGCGCTCAATGACGCGACGCGCAAGTTGCAGGCACGTAGTGCTAAAGGGGCATTGACGGTGAGTTTGTTGCCGAGTTTTGCCATTCAGTGGCTGGTGCCGCGTCTTTCCAGTTTTAATTTCGCTTATCCGGGCATTGATGTGCGCATTCAGGCGGTTGACCGGGGTGAAGAAAAACTGGCGGATGATGTTGATGTAGCGATTTTCTACGGGCGTGGCAACTGGCCGGGATTGCGCGTGGAAAAACTGTATGCGGAATATTTGCTGCCCGTTTGTTCCCCTTCATTACTGACGGGTAAAATTCCCTTAAAAGCACTGGCTGATCTTGCCCGGTTTACCTTACTGCATGATGCTTCTCGCCGTGACTGGCAGATGTACGTGCGTCAGTTTAGTTTATCGCATATCAATGTGCAGCAGGGCCCCATTTTTAGTCACAGCGCGATGGTGTTGCAGGCGGCGATTCATGGGCAAGGTGTTGCGTTGGCCAATAATGTTATGGCGCAAACCGAGATTGAAGCCGGCCGTTTAGTTTGCCCGTTCAATGAGGTGCTGGTCAGTAAAAATGCTTTTTATCTGGTTTGTCATGACAGTCAGGCAGAACTGGGTAAAATAGCCGCCTTTCGCCAGTGGATCCTGTCGAAAGCCGCAAGTGAACAGGAAACGTTTCGCTTGCGTTATGACCACTAATGGTTTGGGTGCGCGGTGTTAATCCGACGCGCTATTTTTTCGAGGAGCGTTTGATGTCCAGTCGTGCAATGCTGATTTTTTCCGCCATCAGTGGGTTTGTTTTGGTTTCTTTTGGCGCTTTTGGGGCCCATATTTTAAGCAAATCGCTGGGTGCGGTAGAAATGGCATGGATTCATACCGGGCTGGATTATCAAGCCTGGCATACGCTGGCAATTCTGGGACTGTCGGCAGTGATGCTCCGCCGCGCTAATATCTGGTTCTACTGGAGCAGTGCTTTTCTTGCACTCGGTACAGTACTGTTCAGCGGTAGCCTTTATAGTCTGGCGTTGTCTCATCTGATGTGGTGGGGATACGTTACCCCAATTGGCGGCGTTTGTTTTCTGATTGGCTGGGGTTTGATGTTCACAGGCGCATTGCGCCTGAAAAGAAAGGCTGATCGCCATGAATAAAGTGTTGCTGTATTGCCGCCAGGGGTTTGAGAAAGAGTGTGCGGCGGAAATTACCGATAAAGCGGCGCAACATGAGGTTTTTGGTTTTCCGCGTGTGAAAGAAAATTCAGGTTATGTCTTGTTTGAATGCTATCAGCCAGAAGAGACCGATAAGCTGGCGCGTGAATTGTTGTTCAGTCAACTGATTTTCGTCCGTCAGATGATCGTGGTCGGGGAACTGTTACGCGATTTGCCATCGGATGATCGCATTACCCCTATTGTTGGCATGTTGACCGGCGTCGTGGAAAATGGCGGGGCATTACGGGTAGAAGTACCGGACACCAATGAAGCGAAGGAACTGCTAAAATTTTGCCGTAAATTCACCGTTCCGCTGCGAGCCAGTCTGCGTGCTAACCATATTTTGCTACCTGAAGAGAACGTAACGCGTCCTGTGGTACATGTGTTCTTTATTGCCCCGGGGCACTGTTATGTGGGGTACTCATATCCTGCTAATAATTCGCCTTTTTTCATGGGAATTCCACGACTCAAATTCCCGGCGGACGCGCCCAGCCGCTCGACATTAAAGCTGGAAGAAGCGTTTCATGTTTTTATCCCTGCCGATGAATGGGATGAGCGTTTGGCGAGTGGTTTGTATGCGGTGGATTTAGGCGCCTGTCCCGGTGGATGGACCTACCAACTGGTAAAACGCAGTATGATGGTGCATGCGGTGGATAATGGCCCGATGGCGCCAGCGCTGATGGATACCGGCCAGGTTATACACCACCGTGAAGATGGTTTTAAATATCGTCCGGAACGGTTGAATATTTATTGGCTGGTTTGCGACATGGTGGAAATACCGGCCCGCGTGGCTAACCTGATGGCCGAATGGTTGCTGAATGGCTGGTGCCGCGAAGCTATTTTTAACCTTAAGTTGCCGATGAAGAAGCGGTATGAAGAGGTATTGCATAACCTGACCATGATTGAGGAGAAGTTGCAGGCTAGCGGGATTAATGCCCAGATACAGGCACGTCAGTTGTATCATGATCGCGAAGAAGTCACTGTGCATATTCGTCGGATCTGGAGCGCCACGCCCGGTCGCCGCGATGAACGTTAAAACTCCGTTAAGGCGCGGGTATTCGCGCCGGGATTGCATTGCCGTCGATGATGCAGGATGCCAATAGTAACCCGCTCGCCCGCATCGGCTGCGGGTTAGCGGTGAACCCGCAGCATTTGTAGGTTTCCTTCCAGCAGTACGTCGATTTTTAAGGTAGCAACTTGCTGACAAATCAACGCCATCGTACGGTGTTGCGCCAGTTTGTTACGCCATTTTTCCGGTACACTGTCCAGATGTTGGTAGATCTCCTGCAGCGAGCCAAATTGCTGTAATAACTGGCTGGCGCTTTTAGGACCAATGCCGGCGACCCCGGGAATTTTGCTGCTACTGATACCGGCCAGTCCCCAGTAATCGGGTAGCTGTTGCGGCTGTACACCAAATTCCTTATTGATAAAAGGCAAATCCAGCAGCGTTTTTGAAAGTAATCACGGATACGAATCGTGGGCGCCAGTAACTGGCAATAGCCTTTGTCGGTTGAAACAATCGTAGCCTGATGACCTGCGCGGGCGACTTTGACCGCCAGTGTGGCAGCCAAATCGTCAGCCTCATTACCTGCCACCGCCCAACAGGGCATGCCAGCCTGAGCAAATGCAGTTCGTAGCGCGGACATTTCGGTTTGCAGGTTTTCCGGCATTGGCGGGCGTCCGGCTTTGTAATCAGGCAATAACTGATGCCGCCAGCTATCGCGACGTGCATCGTCATCAAATACCGCGACCGCATGCGTGGGTTGCGTATGGCTAAGCAACTGTTGTAGCGCATTCACGCAGGTTTCCTGGCAAGGAGAGCCCTGAACTGCGTGGATACGTCGAATCAGGTTTAACGCATCAACAATGAGCAGATGAATGGTCATAGAATTAGGCCGTATTGCGCAATTGCACGTGTCTGTCGTTGATGGTCATTTTACCTGAGCCGAGCCGCAAACTGACCACGCGTGATGATTTACTTGATGATTTCATAACAGGGTACATACGCGGTGCCGGGTAGTTTCATTCGATGCTGCGCCACGAAGCTCTGGAGCAAGTCATCCATATGGCGCATGATCTTCACATCACCATGAAGTTTATACGGGCCTTTTTGGTTAATTTCCTGAATCCCAATATCTTTTACGTTGCCGGCGACAATACCGGAAAAAGCACGACGCAATGCGGCGGCCAGTTGCTCCGGCGGCTGATGGGGTGAAAGATTGAGGTCCTGCATATTCTCATGGGTTGGCTGGAATGGCATCTGCAAATCGGGCGCGATACGCAGCGACCAGTTAAAACTATAGGCGTCGCCAGTCTCACGGCGGTTTTCTTTCACCTGCGTCATCGCTTTTTTCATCTGTCGCGCCACATCGGCGGCATCATCAATAATGATGGTGTAGTAGCGACGCGCCTGCTCGCCCAGTGTGCTGACAATAAATTCATCCAGCACCTGGAAGTAATCCGCACTCTCTTTCGGACCGGTCAGGATCAGCGGGAGCACTTGGTCGTGGTTGGCCGGTGCCATCAGAATACCCAGTAAATAGAGCAGTTCTTCGGCTGTTCCCACCCCTCCGGGGAAGATAATGATACCGTGTGCGATACGTACAAATGCTTCCAGCCGTTTTTCAATATCCGGCATAATGATCAGTTCATTGACCAGAGGATTCGGCGGTTCGGCGGCTATAATGGAGGGCTCCGTCAGGCCAATAAAGCGACCTTCTTTATAACGTTGCTGAGCATGCCCAACCGCCGCCCCTTTCATTGGCGCTTCCATCACCCCGGGACCGCAGCCGGTACAGATACTTAGCTCCCTTAGCCCCAGTTGTGCGCCTACACTACGGCAATATTGATATTCCGTGGGATTGATGGCGTGTCCGCCCCAGCAGACGATCATATTAGGATCTTCACCAATGTGCAGTGCCCGCGCATTGCGCAGAATGGAAAACACCAGGTTGGTAATGTGGATGGAGTCTTCCAGATTGAGGTGTTGAAAGCGCCCGGCATTGACGATCTGTGCATTCACAAACAAGATATCGCGCAACACCGCGAATAAGTTTGCCTGCAGAGAACGGATAATTTGGCCGTCGACAAACGCCGCTTCCGGTGGATTAATTAGCTCCAGTTTTACGCCACGTTCACGGCGCAGTACATTGATATCAAAGCTTTTATAGCGAGAAAGCAGTTCCTGGCTGTTGTCGGTCTGGCTTCCTGAGTTAAGCACGGCGAGTGAGCAATTGCGGAATAACTGATAAAGGTGGCTGCTGGCGGTACGTTTCAGCATGTCAACTTCCAACTGCGAGAGCAAATCCATCGAGCCGAGGGGGCTGATATGTATAATCAAGTGAACTCCTTTACACCCGAGAGGGTGACTGATGGCTCCGCCCGTGCGAAAAATACGGGCACGGTGCGAGCCGAAAAATCCCTGAATGACGTTTTTTATCGCCGCTGATTGCCAGAGTAGACTTGTCAGCTACTGTTTCTCAACGGATTTTTCTACCGGGCGCACGCGTTGCGAGATAACACGCAATTATTGGCGTACCAGACGCGAGTATGATGGTGTAAAGGGCGTGTTGGTGCGCCATGGATTGATATCCAGTCCACCACGCCGGGTATAACGTGCATAAACAGTGAGTTGTTCAGGATAACAGTAACGTTGAATATCATTAAAAATACGTTCGACGCATTGTTCATGAAATTCGTTGTGATGGCGAAATGACACCAGATAACGCAGTAACGCTTCATGATTAATGCGCGGACCACGGTAGCGAATTTGTACTGAACCCCAGTCGGGCTGATGGGTTATCAGGCAATTCGATTTTAGCAGATGGCTGGTCAATGTTTCTTCAACAACCTCATTATGGGTGGCATTGGCAAGATAGTCCGCGTTAAAGTGGTAATCCCCAATGGCGATATCCTGCTCATCAATACAATGGCCATCAAAATGACCAATCGGTTGCCCCTCAATGTCCTGTAAACGAAACAGCGCCACGCTGACCTCGCCTTGTGCCTGGCGGCTGAGATCGCGGTCCAGCGTCTGGCGAACCTCATCCCAGTTGGCGAATTTGCTCTGATTAAAGCTATTAAGGTAGAGTTTGAAGCTTTTCGACTCAATCAGGTTGACGCTATTCGCGTTCAGAATGACTTGACCAACGGCCACTTGCGGTACGCCTTTGGCATTCAGCCAGGAGAGCTCATACAATGTCCAGATATCAGCGCCGGTGAAGGGCAGCGCACCAGAATAAAGACCGAGCGGTTCACGGTTCATACTGCGCGGAACCGTCCGGAGTAAGCTTGCGTCATAGTTATCATGGTAAGTTGTCGGCTTGCCTAACTGCAGATTATCAAGTGTCTGATGCTGATTGTAAAAAGCCATATTGTTACCTTAATACCCCTTGCAACAAGCAAGATTGTTGAACGTACGGGGAATGACTTGCCCCCAAAGATAAAAGCGATAAGTGTAACGTAGCCAGACGATAGTGAGAAAAATAATGACAGAAGAAATTTCCCGGGCGTTGCAGACCTTTACGCAAAGCTATTGTCATCAGTGGCAGCAACAGCATGGCCATTTGCCCGCCAGCGCTGATCTTTATGGTATTGCCTCCCCTTGTGTGATGGCTACGCAAGGGGAGATGGTGTACTGGCAACCGCAGCCATTCAGTCTGGAAAAAAATCTTGATGCGGTGGCCCGTGCGCTTGATCTGTCCATTCAGCCAGCGGTAGTGGCGTATTATACCACGCAATTCGCCGGGGATATGACGGCTCGCTGGCAGGGGCGGTCCTTGACGTTGATTCAGGCCTGGAGTGAGGTGGATTTTGTCCGAGTTCAGGAAAATCTGATTGGCCATTTGGTGATGAAACGTCGATTAAAACAAACGCCGACTTTTTTTATTGCGACCACAGATTCTGAATCCGCCGTGATTTCCGTCTGTAATTTGACCGGAGAAGTCATCCTTGAGCAATTGGGGACCTTAAAACGCGAGGTTTTGGCCACGGATATTCCACATTTGCTGGAAAACCTACTGCCTGTCGCCTAAGCGGCGCAAGAGATCCGCTGGCCACCATGTAAGTGATGTCTTACATGGAGTGTAAGAGATCGTTGTTATGCTGTGGTGGATAAAGCCTGACGTGTTTTTAAAGGTTTTTTAATTCATAGGGTTAGTTATAAAGCCTTTTTATTCTCTGCCGAAAGTGTCTCCTTAGTTAATCAGGTACCTTGTTTGCTGATGGGGATCGGGCAAACTAGCTGTCGTCGGAAGGGAAGCCACCAAACGGACCGCATAAGGATTATGCGCTGCATGGAAGGCTTCACAGGACGAAGCAGGACATCTCAGGATGAGATGAAGGACACCTCCAGGATGGAGAACGAGAACTGCAGTGGATAATGTAGTGGGCCTGGATGCCAAAAGGATTATCAGCCATGATGGCTATTGTGTCAGGAAGACACAGAGGAAAAGTTTTCATGGATGAGCAGGGAGCATAAACGTAGCCGGAATGCTGCAAACGAACCGGGAGCACTGTTATACAGTGCTCCCTTTTTTCGATCGTACTTTTTACTGCGTATTGACGAATGCTATTCTTGCCGCCCCGTTTTTAGCTTTCCTCATGATGAGGGGGTTGATGAACCGTGAACAACAGGTTCGCCAGAAATTACTGGTTGTTGAACAGGTGCAGAGAGACCACGGCTTGTGGCAATTCTATCCCCCTGATAATCAGGTTTTTAACCGTACTGAGCCCTTTTGATCGATACTATGCAGCCGCTTGAATGGTTACAATGGGAGCTGATCCCTCGTCTGCGGGGACGACTCGATGCTCATCTGGCGTTGCCGCAAAATTTTGCTGTCGCACCCTATTATGGGAGGGTGCTGGATGTTAATGTTCCGGGCTGTACGGTGTTGCTGGTTCACCTGAATACACTTGATGCGCTCTTTGTCGCGCCGCCGGACTGATACGAAAATCAGCGCGTTCAAGGGATATTCCCATCGTCATGCCCGCGGATATTTCCGGGGTTGAGTTTGGCACGCCAGCACGTCAGGATAGAGCCCTACATTAAGGAGCGAATTATGGCGCAGATAGGTATTTTTGTCGGTACGGTTTACGGTAATGCATTGCTGGTGGCGGAGGAAGCCAAACCGATTCTCCAGGCTCAGGGGCATGAGGTGGCCCTCTTTGAGGATGCCGTGCTCAACGACTGGCAACAATACAGTGATCACGTCGTGCTGGTGGTGACCTCCACGACCGGGCAAGGCGACTTACCCGACAGTATTGCCGGGCTTTACCATGATATTAAAGACAAACTTGGCTACCAGCCCCGGTTGCGTTACGGCGTGATTGCGCTGGGCGATAGCAGCTATGCGCATTTTTGTGGTGCGGGAAAAAAGGTTGATGCTTTGTTGCAGGAACAAGGGGCGACGCGTATCGGTGAGGTATTGACCGTGGATGCCACGGAGGATCCGGAACCGGAAAGCGTAACGTCACCCTGGGTAGCCGCCTGGGCGCAGCATTTGTAACGCCCTGCCCGTGGTCATACGGTTTGCGGGTCGTGTGTTAACTGTTCTCAGATAATCGCTTGATCTTCTGGCTTATAATCCTTCCTGACGGGACAGAGCAGCACAATAAGGCACGGAAAATTGATGAAAATCGTTATTGCACCTGACTCCTATAAAGAGAGTTTGTCCGCCATGCAGGTCGCCTCCGCGATCGAAGCCGGATTCCGCGAAATCTTCCCGGCAGCGCACTACGTAAAGCTGCCAGTGGCGGATGGCGGTGAAGGTACGGTGGAGGCGATGGTGGCGGCGACACAAGGAACGATTGTTCGCACCCGGGTCACGGGGCCGCTGGGTGATGAGGTTGACGCATTTTATGGCCTGTCAGGCGATGAACGCTGCGCTTATATTGAAATGGCTGCGGCCAGTGGGCTGGCTCTGGTACCAACTTCCCGCCGTGATCCACTGATTACCACCTCATACGGTACCGGGGAGTTGATTCGCTATGCGCTGGATAAAGGGGTTCAACAGATCATCATCGGCATTGGCGGTAGCGCCACTAATGACGGTGGCGCCGGCATGGTGCAAGCGCTGGGCGCTCGTTTGTTGGACGATGACGGCGAGCAGATTGGCCGTGGCGGTGGGGCATTGTCGCAACTGACACGGATTAACATCAGTGAACTTGATAAGCGCATTAGCCACTGCCAGTTCCATGTAGCCTGTGATGTCACCAATCCGTTGACCGGCGCTGAAGGCGCTTCCGCCGTATTTGGACCGCAAAAAGGCGCCACACCCATCGCGGTGAAACAACTGGATGCAGCATTAGCGCATTACGGCCGCATGATTCAACGTGATTTAGGTATTGAGGTGCTGAACGTGGCGGGCGGTGGTGCCGCAGGGGGCATGGGCGCGGCATTATTCGCTTTCTGTCAGGCCGAATTACGTCGGGGAATCGAGATTGTTACCGCCGCCCTCGATCTGGATTTTTTAGTAAAAGACGCCACGCTGGTGATCACCGGGGAAGGACGCATCGACAGCCAGACAATTCATGGCAAGGTGCCGGTAGGGGTAGCACAGGTGGCGAAGCGTTATAACAAACCGGTGATTGGCATTGCCGGAAGCCTGAGCGATGATGCGGAGATTGTCTGCCAACACGGCGTGGATGCGGTATTCAGCGTTCTGCATCGGATTGGTACCCTGGAGGAGGCCCTGAATGACGCCGCGGAAAATGTGCGGATGACGGCGCGTAATATTGCGGCTGCCATTGCCATCGGCCAACACGTCTAAGAGACTGCCTGCTTAGCGCTATTTTACTGGCACATTTTCGCCTTTTAGTGCCAGGGGCGCTGGCACTACCGTGGCAACCGGGAAATGTGCAGTATAAGGTTCACGCTAATAAAGCCAACTGTGTTTTCGCCAGTCTGGCAACGTTTTTAATTTCATCAAGCAACTCCAGCAGTTCGGGTTCAATGCTGGCGATATCATCATCCACTTGTAAACGTTGTTCTAGTTGTTGGCACAACAGTTTAATGCGAGGGACGCCACTGTAACAGGCGCTGCCGTGCAGTTTGTGAATGATATCACGGAGCCCCACAACATTATTTTCATGCAGACACTGTTCAACTTTCCCCCGGACTTGCGGTAAGAAATTCAGTAGCAGTTGCAGCATGTCGCGCGCCAGGTCTGGTTTGTTGGCCGCCTGACGCAGTGCCAACTGCCAGTCGAGTGAACGCGGAATGACCAGTGCTTGCGGTTTGTCCGGCGCGAGACCCGGAGAGTAACGCGCCAGAAGGTGATGCAGTTTTACTTCATCAATCGGTTTGGACAGAAAATCATTCATCCCGGCACTGATCAGATGCTCACGTTCGCCGTCAATGGTGTGCGCGGTTACCGCAACAATCGGCGTATGAGTATGTTGCGGTAACGCACGGATCATCTTACTGGCACGAATACCGTCCACATCGGGCATCTGAATATCCATCAGTATAATGTCCAGCTTTTGCCGACTCGCCAACTGAACCGCTTTCTCACCATTGTCGCACAGTACGATGTTCTCGACTTGCTCTGCCAGCAGCGCGCCGATAAGTTTCAGATTGGCGGGATTATCATCAACCGCCATTACGGTTAGCGGCAGGCATTCATATTGCGGCAGAATGTCGTGTTTATTGGTGTGTTGCTCAAGCAACAAGGGGAGTAAGCGCGTCAAACTCACGGGGCGGGTAATACAGGCATTAACACCGCGTGATTTCAGCGTTTCGGCATAGATTTGCATCTGGCTCGGTAATGCGATGATTACATATTCGGCGCGTTCCAGTAATGCATTAACCTGTTCCTGGGTTATCTCATGATCATGCTCAGGGGATACCGGGATACCGAACAATAGCATGTCGTAATGTTCTTCTGGCAGATTGTCGATAGTGGCGCTGTAACTGATGTTCATGGGCGTGTCTTTTAGCATCTCTAGCATGGCCTGGGACGCGGCTGGATTGGCTTCAACGTAAGCAAGACGTTTACCCATCAGACAATCCAGCGAGTGCGGATCACTGGCCGCATTAGGATTAAGCTCAAGGCTGAGATGAAACCAAAACGTGGATCCG
Organism: Enterobacterales bacterium; assembly: GCA_015655145.1. GTDB lineage: Bacteria > Pseudomonadota > Gammaproteobacteria > Enterobacterales > Enterobacteriaceae > JAATFO01. The sequence goes on from JAATFO010000148.1 coordinate 15,488, forward strand.
TGATTAAGGCGACTGTGAAAAGAGATCTCCCCGCCCATTTCACTGACCAGTTTCCGGGTGATAACCAGCCCTAACCCCGTTCCGCCATGACGGCGTGATATGCTGGTATCCGCCTGACGGAACGCCTGAAATAACTGAGATTGTTGTTTTTCAGAGATGCCGATACCGGTGTCATGTACCTGCACTTCCAGCTCCACTTTACTGGTACTCTGCGAGCGTTTTTCCACGCGGATATCAACATTACCTTGTTCTGTAAATTTGATGGCATTGCCGATCAAATTGGTAATGATTTGTTGTAAGCGAAGTGGATCGCCGATGGTGTTGTCCGGGACATCGTGCTGAATATTCAATGTCAGTTCAAGCCCTTTTTCATGGGCTGAAGGAGCGAGCAACACCAGGGTTTCATCCAGTGTCGTGCGTAGTGGAAAGGGGATGGATTCAAGAATCAGTTTACCGGCTTCCAGCTTGGAAAAATCAAGCACGTCATTGATGATGGTCAGCAGGTTGTTTGCCGAGCGTTCAATGGTATGCAGGTAGTCGCGTTGGGTGCCATTAAGCGGGGTTTTCAGCGTCTGGCGAGTAAAGCCAATGACGCCGCTAAGTGGGGTGCGTAACTCGTGGGACATATTTGCGAGAAATTCAGATTTAATCCGTGCGGCTTCCTGAGCGCGTTTCTTGGCCAGATCCAGCTCCACATTCTGAATCTCCATTTGTTCCAGAGTTTCGCGCAGATCGAAGGTGGCCTGATCAATATTTTGCTGCATTTCTTCATGATAGGCCGTTAACGACATCGCCATCGAGTTGATGCCGTTTTTCAGCGTATTCAGTTCCCCCAGCATATGGCCTTCAACGCGGCTGTCGAGTTGTCCGCGGCGGATACGATCCACGGTACTGACCATATTACGAATTGGCGCGGTGACATCGCGCATCAGTCGATAAGCGAACAACATGGCGATGCACAGGCAGGACAGCAATAACAGGGTGGAAATAAACACTTCTTTATACTGTTGCAGCCGCACTGATTGCAAATCCAACTCAATGGCGACATAACCCAGCGGATTTCCGGTGGGTTTCACATCATGGTAGGGAGATTCATCCGGATAATAGCTTTCTGAAACAACGGGAGTACGCAATACCATGGTATTACCATGCCGTTCAATGGAAAGGGCGACAGGTAACGCGGCATGATCAGGAAGACGTAATAAGTTCGGGCTCTGATGATAATTGGAGGTGACAAAAATCTGATTCTTATCATCAAATACGGTGATAGCGCGAACAATACTGGAATGACGGCGATGTAACAGGCTGACCAGTTCACGTACCGATATCCGGCTATGAAAGGTCATGCCGTATTCGCTGGAGACGGCCAGTGGCTCAATAATATTGGCGCCCGCATCGACCACCTGGCGCTGTAACTCATTGTAACGATGCACCACAAAGAATGCACTGAGCAGCAGGCCAATCATCAGCGTGGGTAACAATATCAAAATCATCATGCGTGCCCGCAGGCTATATTTAGTCATAGTGTTCCGTACAAGGGCAAAGGCGTCTCTGGTGTGGGGGCTGCAATAAATGCCTTCCGTGCAACAAATTTACTAACAGATGATGCAACGCAGGTCGAATTAACTTGTCCTCTACGGTAGGCTACGCACGATGCTAACAATACCCAGAGATTCACTTCCATTATGGCGCAATTCTACTCTGCAAAACGTCGTGTGACGACCCGGCAAATAGTCACGGTGACAATTGATGATCTGGATCCCTTTGGACAAGGGGTGGCGCGTCATCAAGGTAAAACGTTGTTTATCAGTGGCGCCCTACCGGGTGAACGCGTCGAGGCCGAAATTATTGAAGACAAGCGGCAATATGCGCGCGGTAACAGTAAACGGATCCTGCGTGCCAGCGCCGAGCGTGTTGCTCCGGCATGTCCGCACTTCACCGTGTGTGGCGGCTGCCAGCAACAGCATGCCTCACCGGCATTACAACAACACAGTAAATCTCAGGCACTGGCGCGGATGTTGTCACGAGAAACCGGGAGAGAGGTCACCATCAGTGAAATTATCAGTAATAATGCTTATGGTTATCGTCGGCGCGCCCGTCTCGGGTTAAGTTACCAGGCGAAAAGCCAGGTGTTGCAGATGGGGTTTCGCCAAACGGCTTCTAACGATCTGGTCAATATTACTCAGTGCCCCATTTTGAAGCCCGAACTTAATGCGTTGATCGCACCACTCAGGCAGTGCCTGGCGCAACTACAGGCGGTACGTCGCCTTGGTCATGTTGAACTGGTGCTGGCGGATAATGGCCCGTTGCTGGTGTTGCGTCATCTTGATGTGTTAAGTGTCGGTGATAAGCAAAAACTGGAACGTTTCTCGCATGAACAGCGTGTTGCGTTGTTTCTCGCGCCAGACAGCGATACGCTGGAACAACTGAGTGGCGAGGTGCCGTTTTATCATGTGGGTAACCTGAAACTGACCTTTAGTCCGCGTGATTTTATTCAGGTTAATGATGGAGTAAATCAGCAAATGGTGGCGAAAGCGCTGGCCTGGCTCGATTTACAACCCAATGATCGGGTTCTTGATCTGTTTTGCGGCATGGGAAATTTTACCTTACCGTTGGGACAACGTGCCCAAAATGTCGTGGGTGTGGAAGGCGTTGCAGCTTTAGTGACAAAGGCTGCGTATAATGCACAACTAAATTGTCTTAAAAACGTCACCTTTTTTCATGAAAACCTGGACAATGATGTCACGCGTCAGCCCTGGGCTGCGCAAGGGTTTACTAAAGTATTATTGGACCCGGCGCGTGCGGGCGCCGCAGGTGTAATGCAACACATTACCAAACTCGCGCCGCAACGTGTTGTCTATGTTTCTTGTAATCCAGCTACACTTGCCAGGGATAGCCAGCAGTTGCTGGCTTCTGACTATCAACTGGACAGGGTCGCGATGCTCGATATGTTTCCCCATACCGGTCATCTCGAATCCATGGTGCTGTTTAGTAAAATATAAGTGCCCGAATGGGAGACTTTGCCTGGAGAGGTTATGGTTGCGGTAAGAAGTGCACATTTGAATACGGCTGGTGAGTTCGCACTCGACCAATGGATCGCCAGTTTGGGGATATCCAATCCGCAGTCATGTGAACGACTAGCCGATGCCTGGCGCTATTGTGAAACAGTCACCAGGAATCACTCAGATCAGGCGCAATTGCTGTGGCGTGGCATTGAAATGGTGGAAATCCTGTCGATGCTCAGTATGGATAACGACAGCCTGCGTGCGGCACTGGTCTTTCCGTTGGCGAATGCTAACGTCGTGACGGAAGAAACTCTGGAAGAACGGTTCGGCAAGGCCATTGTTTCACTGGTGCATGGCGTGCGTGATATGGACGCCATTCGGCAACTGAAAGCCATCCACAATGACTCCATGGCCTCTGAGCAGGTGGACAATGTGCGGCGCATGTTGCTGGCGATGGTGGAAGATTTTCGCTGCGTGGTGATCAAACTGGCGGAGCGTATCGCCCACTTGCGTGAAGTTAAAGACGCGCCGGAAGATGAGCGTGTACTGGCGGCGAAAGAGTGTACCAATATCTATGCGCCACTGGCGAATCGTCTTGGTATCGGCCAACTGAAATGGGAACTGGAAGATTTCTGCTTCCGTTACCTCCATCCTGACGAATATAAACGCATCGCTAAATTGTTGCATGAGCGCCGTATCGATCGTGAACAGTATATTGACAGTTTTGTCGATAACTTGCGTAAGGAGATGATGAAAGAAGGCGTAAAGGCGGAAGTCTATGGTCGTCCGAAACATATCTACAGCATCTGGCGCAAAATGCAGAAAAAATCGCTGGCCTTCGATGAATTGTTTGATGTGCGTGCGGTGCGTATTGTTGCTGAGCGTTTGCAGGATTGTTATGGCGCGCTGGGCATCGTGCATACGCTGTATCGTCATCTGCCGAGCGAATTTGATGATTATGTCGCGAATCCGAAACCGAATGGCTATCAGTCCATCCATACTGTTGTACTGGGGCCACAGGGAAAAACGGTGGAAATCCAGATTCGCACCCGTCAGATGCATGAAGACGCGGAACTGGGGGTGGCGGCGCACTGGAAATACAAAGAGGATCCGGGAGCGAGTAATAGCCGCGGGGCCTCTGGTCATGAAGGTCGCATTGCCTGGCTGCGTAAGCTGATCGCCTGGCAGGAAGAGATGGCGGATTCAGGCGAGGTGCTGGATGAGGTGCGCAGCCAGGTATTCGATGATCGCGTTTATGTTTTTACACCAAAAGGGGATGTTGTCGACTTACCTGCAGGGTCGACTCCGCTTGATTTCGCTTATCATATTCACAGTGACATTGGTCATCGCTGTATTGGGGCCAAGATTGGCGGACGTATTGTGCCGTTTACCTATCAACTGCAGATGGGCGATCAGGTTGATATTATTACCCAGAAACAGCCAAATCCAAGTCGTGACTGGCTGAATCCAAACCTGGGTTATGTCACCACCAGTCGTGGGCGTTCAAAAATTCACGCCTGGTTCCGTAAACAAGATCGTGACAAGAATATTATCGCTGGCCGACAGATCCTCGATAGCGAGTTGAATCATCTTGATATCAGTATCAAAGATGCGGAAAAGTTATTATTGCCACGCTATAACGTCACCAGTCTTGACGAGTTGTTATCGGCGATTGGCGGTGGTGATATTCGTTTGAACCAGATGGTGAATTTCCTGCAGTCGAAGCTCAATAAGCCGAGCGCAGAAGAGGAAGATCGTCAGGCATTACACCAGTTAACGCAGAAATCACATACGCCGGTATTACGCAGCAATAAAGAGAATAGCCGGGTGGTGGTCGAAGGTGTCGGTAATCTGATGCACCATATTGCGCGTTGCTGCCAGCCGATTCCTGGTGACGACATTATTGGCTTTATTACCCAGGGCCGTGGCATCTCAATTCATCGTGCGGATTGCGATCAACTGGCCGAATTAATGTCTCATGCACCCGAGCGCATTGTTGATGCGGTTTGGGGGGAAAGTTATTCCAGCGGTTATTCGCTGGTGGTGCGGGTGACGGCGAATGATCGCAGTGGATTGTTGCGTGATATCACGACTATTCTGGCGAACGAAAAAGTGAATGTATTAGGTGTGTCCAGCCGGAGTGACACGAAAAAACAGTTAGCCACCATTGATATGGATATTGAGATTTATAATCAACAGGTGCTGAGTCGGATTTTGGCGCGTTTGAATCAGGTCCCGGATATCATTGACGCCAAACGGTTGCATTAATCGGCAGATGTTGTCTGCGGGGTTGAACTGAGTCCACTGCATTATATTTATGTACTGTGTGCCCGGCGTGGGCCAGGCATTACTGGCACCCCACCATGGATTCCAGTGGCGCCAGTCTATTACCGTTCACACTATTAAGGTCTTACTATGACTTCTCTCGATCGCCTGCTGGGCATCATGAAAACCCTGCGCGATCCACAAAACGGCTGCCCGTGGGATCGCGAACAAACTTACGCCACCATTGCCCCCTATACGCTGGAAGAAACTTACGAAGTATTGGATGCCATCAACCGCGAAAATTTTGATGATCTGCGTGATGAATTGGGTGATTTGCTGTTTCAGGTGGTGTTTTACGCCCAGATGGGCAGTGAAGAAGGACGTTTTAATTTCGACGATATTTGCGCGGCCATCAGCGACAAGCTGGAACGCCGTCATCCTCATTTGTTTGGGGATGTGAGTGTAGCAAATAGCCAGGAAGTATTGAAAAACTGGGCGCGGATTAAACAGGCGGAACGTGCGGACAAAGCGCAACATTCCGCACTGGATGATATTCCCCAGACCTTGCCGGCGTTGATGCGGGCACAGAAAATCCAGCGACGCTGCCACGATGTCGGTTTTGACTGGACAACGCTGGAACCGGTGCTGGCGAAGGTCTATGAAGAAATTGATGAAGTGATGTTTGAAGCGCGGCAAACGGAGGTTGATCAGACCCGACTGGAAGAGGAAGTGGGTGACCTGCTATTTGCCACGGTAAATCTCGCGCGTCACCTTGGCAAGAAAGCAGAAAGCACGCTGCAAAAGGCCAATAATAAATTTGAACGGCGTTTCCGCCAGGTTGAACAAATCATCGCCGCGCAGGGATTGCAGATGAATGATGCGTCGCTGGAACAAATGGAAGCGGCATGGCAGGCGGTAAAATCGGCAGAGTAAGCATCAGTGCTACCAGGTATCGCGCCGTCCGGGATACAGGGCAACGGGGTTATTGCGTACAGTGTATAGCTAACTCGATTCAGCTTTTGTGCGGACGTATGACCGAAATCAATCTCGATGAATGGGAAATTCGTTATGTTACCGACAGAGATGCCCCGGTGGGTACGTCAGGTGAATGATCAATTGTGGCAGATGGGGGAATCCAGTATACTGTTTTCCCGTCTTGGTTATTCCATCGTCTTTAAACCTAAACTCTCAGGTTCAGCATGACAACGAACTATATTTTTGTGACCGGCGGGGTCGTATCCTCTCTGGGTAAAGGCATTGCCGCAGCCTCCCTCGCAGCCATCCTCGAAGCACGTGGTCTGAATGTAACCATCATGAAGCTGGATCCGTATATTAATGTGGATCCGGGGACCATGAGCCCTATTCAGCACGGTGAAGTTTTTGTCACTGATGACGGAGCTGAAACCGATCTTGATCTGGGGCACTATGAGCGTTTCATTCGAACCAAAATGTCACGCCGCAATAACTTTACCACTGGGCGTATTTATTCTGAGGTGTTGCGTAAAGAACGTCGTGGCGATTACCTTGGCGCGACTATTCAGGTTATTCCGCATATCACCAATGCCATCAAAGAGCGCATCATTGAAGGCGGTGAAGGCCATGATGTGGTGCTGGTCGAAATCGGCGGCACCGTGGGTGACATTGAGTCATTGCCGTTTCTTGAGGCCATTCGTCAAATGGCGGTCGATGTTGGCCGTGAGCATACGATATACATGCACCTGACGCTGGTTCCTTATATGGCGGCGGCAGGTGAAGTGAAAACCAAGCCGACTCAGCATTCAGTGAAAGAGTTGCTCTCAATTGGAATTCAGCCGGATGTGCTGATTTGCCGCTCTGATCGTGCGGTTCCGGCAAATGAACGGGCGAAAATCGCGTTGTTCTGTAATGTGCCGGAGAAAGCCGTTATTTCTCTGAAAGATGTGGATTCTATCTATAAAATCCCGGGTTTGTTAAAATCCCAGGGGCTTGATGATTATATTTGTAAACGATTCAGCCTGAACGTGCCGGAGGCCAACCTTGCCGAATGGGAACAGGTGATTTATGAAGAATCGAATCCCGTTAGTGAAGTGACCATCGGTATGGTGGGCAAGTACGTTGAGCTACCGGATGCCTACAAATCGGTGATTGAAGCACTGAAACACGGTGGTCTGAAAAACCGGGTGACGGTGAATATCAAATTGATTGATTCTCAGGATGTGGAATCCCGTGGCACCGAATTGCTGAAAAATCTGGATGCTATTTTGATCCCCGGCGGGTTCGGCTACCGCGGTGTTGAAGGTAAATTGATCACCGCCAAATATGCGCGTGAACACAATGTGCCATACCTCGGGATTTGTCTGGGAATGCAAGTGGCTATTATGGAGTTTGCACGTAACGTTGCCGGCATGCCTGGCGCGAACTCCACCGAATTTGTGCCAGACTGTAAATACCCGGTGATCGCGTTGATCACCGAATGGCGTGATGAAGATGGCAATGTTGAGGTGCGCAGTGAGCAGAGCGATCTGGGCGGTACCATGCGCCTGGGTAGCCAACAGTGTCAGTTGACAACAGGAAGTCTGGTACATCAGCTATATGGTTCAGACACCATTGTTGAACGTCACCGCCATCGTTATGAAGTCAACAACATGCTGTTGAAGCAGATTGAAGCGGCTGGATTGCGTGTTGCAGGCCGTTCCGGAGATGATCAGTTGGTGGAGATTATTGAACTGCCGAATCATCCATGGTTTGTTGCATGTCAGTTCCATCCGGAATTCACCTCAACACCCCGTGACGGCCACCCGCTGTTTGCCGGATTTGTAAAAGCGGCAAGCGAATACCAGAAGCGTCAAGTGAAGTAAGCGTTTTTATAACAACGCGCGAACTTTTCGCGCGTTGTTTGTCTTAAGTTTAGCCTAACTTGTTCAGAGGAAAATCTAATGTCCAAAATCGTTAAAGTCATCGGGCGCGAAATCATCGATTCCCGTGGTAATCCGACCGTTGAAGCAGAAGTTCACCTGGAAGGCGGCTTTGTGGGGATGGCGGCGGCGCCTTCAGGCGCATCTACCGGTTCTCGCGAAGCGCTGGAACTGCGTGATGGTGATAAGTCTCGTTTCCTCGGCAAAGGGGTCACCAAAGCTGTTGCGGCGGTAAATGGTCCTATTGCTGATGCAGTAAAAGGTAAAGATGCGAAAGATCAGGCGAACATTGACAAGATCATGATCGACCTGGATGGTACAGAAAACAAATCTAAATTCGGTGCGAATGCTATTCTGGCCGTTTCGCTGGCTGCGGCGAAAGCAGCTGCTGCCGCAAAAGGCATGCCGTTGTATGAACACATTGCTGAATTGAACGGTACGCCGGGCAAATTCTCTATGCCACTGCCAATGATGAACATCATTAACGGTGGGGAACATGCTGATAACAACGTTGATATCCAGGAATTCATGATTCAGCCCGTGGGCGCTTCAACAGTAAAAGAAGCTATCCGCATCGGTTCTGAAGTTTTCCATCATCTGGCAAAAGTGCTGAAAGCAAAAGGTCTGAATACTGCGGTCGGTGACGAAGGTGGCTATGCGCCAAACCTTGGTTCTAATGCCGAAGCGTTGGCCGTCATTGCTGAAGCAGTAAAAGCAGCCGGTTATGTATTGGGTAAAGATATTACGCTGGCGATGGACTGTGCCGCATCTGAATTCTACAAAGACGGTAAATATGTGCTGGCGGGTGAAGGCAATAAAGCGTTTACCTCCGAAGAATTCACTCATTTCCTCGAAGATTTGACGAAACAGTATCCGATCGTTTCTATCGAAGATGGCCTGGACGAATCTGACTGGGCGGGTTTTGCTTATCAGACCAAAGTGTTGGGTGACAAAATTCAGTTAGTGGGTGACGATCTGTTTGTTACCAACACGAAGATCCTGAAAGAAGGGATTGAAAAAGGCATTGCGAACTCCATTCTGATCAAGTTCAACCAAATCGGTTCGTTAACCGAAACATTGGCTGCCATCAAAATGGCGAAAGATGCTGGCTACACGGCTATCATTTCGCACCGTTCCGGTGAAACCGAAGATGCGACCATCGCTGATCTGGCGGTAGGTACGGCAGCGGGTCAGATAAAAACCGGCTCTATGAGTCGTTCTGACCGTGTGGCTAAGTACAACCAACTGATCCGTATTGAAGAAGCGCTGGGTGCAAAAGCGCCATTCAATGGCCGGAAAGAAGTGAAGGGCCAGTAAGGGCTCCAAACCGGCAGAAATGTAAGTTTTTCCGGTAAAAGTAAAAATCTATTAAGCCTCGTTTTTCGACGAGGCTTTTTTGTGCACAAAAAAAACCAGCCAGGCTGGGGTTCCGTAAAGCTTTCAGCTATAAGTCGGTGATAAAAACCCCTTTTTATTTGTTAAAACACCTTGCGGTCTGGCAGCGACAAAAGTTAAACAAGAAATCGAAAAGGGTCCAATGGGGGACGAAAAGAGCTTAGCGCATACCCGCTGGAACTGTAAATATCACAGAGTTTTTGCACCGAAGCACCGAAGCACCGAAGTACCGAAGGCAGGCGTTCTAGGGAGAAAAACGTAGGGCAACAGGCAGCATATTAAGGACGTTATGCGAATGGAAGAATGTGAACATTCTGGAGGCGGAGTGCTGCATGGAACACATCCACATGCTTGTGGAGATCCCC
>JAATFO010000068.1 GCA_015655145.1 Enterobacterales bacterium
ATATATCAATTTAAGCAATGCATTTCCTGTCATATGATGGAACTATGCAGAATAAGGCGACTGACGTGCTTATTTTCAGAACAATGACACATATAACCTCATAATGGAGTACCCATGGCTAACTATTTCAATACGTTGAACTTGCGTCAGCAACTGGCGCAATTAGGTAAATGTCGTTTCATGGCGCGTGATGAATTTGCGGATGAGGCAAGTTATCTGAGAGGGAAAAAAGTCGTCATCGTTGGCTGTGGCGCTCAGGGGCTGAACCAGGGCCTCAATATGCGTGATTCTGGTCTTGATATTTCGTATGCGTTGCGTGCGGAAGCCATTACGGAAAAACGTGCCTCATGGCGTAAGGCGACGGAGAATGGCTTTACGGTGGGGACCTACAGTGCGTTGATCCCGCAGGCCGATCTGGTGGTAAACCTGACGCCCGACAAACAACACTCTGCGGTTGTTGAGGCTGTTCAGCCATTGATGAAGCAAGGTGCGGCACTGGGTTACTCACACGGCTTCAATATTGTTGAAGTGGGTGAAACCATTCGTAAAGATATCACTGTGGTGATGGTAGCGCCAAAATGTCCGGGAACGGAAGTGCGCGAAGAGTATAAGCGCGGTTTTGGGGTACCAACATTGATTGCGGTTCACCCGGAAAATGATCCTAAAGGCGAAGGTATGGCCATTGCTAAAGCCTGGGCGGCCGCCACGGGCGGGCATCGGGCAGGGGTGCTGGAATCATCCTTTGTCGCTGAAGTGAAATCCGATCTGATGGGCGAACAAACAATTCTGTGCGGCATGTTACAGGCCGGCTCATTGTTATGCTATGACAAGCTGGTGGCTGACGGCACGGATCCAACGTATGCGGAAAAATTGATTCAATATGGCTGGGAAACGATCACCGAGGCCCTGAAACAAGGCGGTATTACGCTGATGATGGATCGCCTGTCCAATCCGGCCAAATTGCGCGCGTTTAGCTTATCTGAACAACTGAAGACATTGATGGTGCCGCTGTTTCAGAAACATATGGATGATATCATTTCCGGTGCGTTTTCTTCGGGGATGATGGCCGATTGGGCGAACGATGATAAAAAACTGCTGACCTGGCGTGAAGAAACCGGTAAAACCGCCTTTGAAACCGCCTCACAATACGAAGGAAAAATCGCCGAGCAAGATTATTTCGATCAAGGTGTATTGATGATTGCAATGGTCAAAGCTGGCGTCGAACTGGCATTCGAAACCATGGTGTCTGCGGGCATTATTGAGGAGTCCGCCTATTATGAATCTCTGCATGAGCTGCCGCTGATTGCGAATACCATTGCACGTAAGCGTCTGTATGAAATGAATGTGGTTATCTCTGATACGGCAGAATACGGTAATTACTTGTTCTCCTATGCGGCGGTACCGCTGTTGCAGTCATTTATGGGGACATTGCAGGCCGGCGATCTGGGTAAACCAGTGGCAGGCACGGCGGTGGATAATGCTCAGTTACGTGATGTTAACGAAGCGATTCGTCATCATCCGATTGAGGAAGTGGGCCGTAAGCTGCGTGGTTACATGACGGATATGAAACGTATTGCGGTTGCCGGTTAATGCCTGGCGGGCCGTTGGCATCCCGGCCCGAATAAAACAAAAAAAGCGCGTATTTCGCGCTTTTTTCGCAGTATGTTGCTGTTCAGTTGCGGTAGAGCACTTTAATAATATGGTAGCCGAACTGTGTGTGCAGTGGCCCGTAAGGGGTGAGCAACGGACAGGAAAACACCACTTTATCAAATGCTGGCACCATGGCACCTTGTTTGAATTCGCCTAAGTGACCGCCTTTCTTGCCAGAAGGGCAAATGGAATGTTTCTTCGCCAGCTTTTCAAAATCAGCGCCTTGTTCCAGCTGAGCCAGAATGTCCTGCGCGTGCTGTTCTTCCTTTACCAGGATGTGGAGTGCTGCTGCGGTTTTTGCCATGTTGCTCTCTTAAATTTTCGCGGGATTAATGCCCATAATGACAACCTGATTATAAGCCTGTCTGCGCCCGCTTTCTGCTACAATCGTCTTCCCCAACATGGTTTGAGCTATTTCATCTATGCGTCTTAATTCTGGTCAACAACATGCCGTTGAATTTGTCACCGGGCCTTGTCTGGTGCTGGCGGGTGCGGGATCGGGTAAAACGCGGGTGATCATCAATAAAATTGCCTATCTGATCCGTGACTGCGGCTATCAGGCACGCCATATCGCCGCGGTAACCTTTACCAACAAAGCCTCACGCGAGATGAAGGAGCGTTTGGCGCAAACGCTGGGGCGTAAAGAAGCGCGGGGCTTGATGATTTCCACCTTTCATACGCTGGGGCTGGAGATCATCAAGCGCGAATATGCCGCATTAGGAATGAAAGCCAACTTCTCGCTGTTTGACGATCAAGATCAACTGGCGTTGCTGGGTGATCTGACGGCGCAATGGCTGGAAAATGACAAAGATCTGCTGCTGCAGTTGGTGTCGGCGCTGTCTGACTGGAAAAATGATCTGGTGGATCCCGCACACGCGGCGGCGGCGGCGCATAGTGAGCGGGATCGGCTCTTCGCCCACTGCTACGGCTTGTATGTTGATCACCTGAAATCGTGCAATGTGCTGGATTTTGATGATTTAATTTTGTTGCCAACCTTGTTGCTGCAACGAAATAATGAGGTTCGTGAGCGCTGGCAGCAGCGTATTCGCTACCTGTTGGTGGATGAGTATCAGGATACCAACACCAGCCAGTATGAGTTGGTCAAATTGCTGGCAGGCACGCGGGCGCGGTTTACGGTGGTGGGCGATGATGATCAATCGATCTATTCCTGGCGTGGGGCGCGTCCACAGAATCTGGAACTGTTGAAAGCGGACTTTCCGGCGCTCCAGGTGGTCAAGCTGGAACAGAATTACCGTTCATCGCAGCGTATTCTCAAAGCCGCTAATATTCTGATTGCCAACAATCCGCACGTATTTGAAAAACGTTTATTCTCTGAATTAGGTTATGGTGCTGAGCTAAAAGTCGTCACCGCCAACGATGAAGAGCATGAAGCCGAACGCGTGACTGGAGAACTGATCGCCCATCACTTTATTAATAAAACTGACTACAAAGATTATGCGATTTTGTATCGCGGTAATCATCAGTCGCGGGTGTTTGAAAAAATGTTGATGCAGAACCGGATTCCTTATCGTATTTCTGGCGGCACCTCATTTTTCTCTCGTCCTGAAATCAAAGATTTGCTGGCGTATCTGCGGGTGCTGACCAATCCGGATGATGACAGCGCGTTTTTACGTATTATCAACACCCCACGACGGGAAATTGGCTCGGCGACATTACAAAAGTTGGGGCTATGGGCAAACCAACGCGACAAAAGTTTGTTTACCGCCAGTTTCGATATGGGGCTGGGACAAACGCTAAGTGGACGGGGGCTGGAAAACCTGCAGCGTTTCACCGGCTGGTTACAGGCAGTTGCTCAACAGGCTGAACGTGACCCCACGATGGCGGTACGGGATCTGATTCACGGCATTGACTATGAAAGCTGGTTGTTTGAAACCTCGGCCAGCCCGAAAGCCGCTGAAATGAGAATGAAAAACGTCAACATGCTATTTCAATGGATGACGGAAATGCTGGCAGGCAGCGATATAGATGAGCCAATGACATTAACGCAGGTTGTCACGCGCTTTACCCTGCGTGACATGATGGAGCGAGGCGAAAATGATGACGAGCTCGATCAGGTACAACTGATGACGCTGCATGCTTCAAAGGGACTTGAATTTCCGTATGTTTATCTCGTGGGAATGGAAGAAGGGTTGTTACCACATCAAAGCAGTATTGATGATGATAACGTGGAGGAGGAACGTCGGCTGGCGTATGTTGGGATCACCCGCGCGCAGAAAGAGTTAACCTTCACGCTTTGTCGTGAACGCCGCCAGTATGGCGAGCGAGTTCGGCCGGAACCCAGCCGTTTCCTGTTGGAGCTACCGCAAGATGATGTTGTCTGGGAAACTGAACGTAAAGTGGTTAGCGCTGAAGACCGCATGAAAACCGGACAAAGCCGGGTGGCGGGTTTACGGGCGATGCTGGATAAGGCGAAAAAAGGTGTATGACGGGCGATACCCGTACTTCGTTGCTGGGCTTCAGTGCCTGCGGTTATTGGGCGTAACCTGCCGTGGCTCCTTTCAGGAGATAACCAGCGTCCAGTGGAGATAAGATTGCCAGTGACTCTCCTGCTGCAGCAATTCTGCACGAAGCGGGTGCGCCTCCAGCCAGCCTGCGGGTAGCGTAATATGCAGCGTGTCATTATGCGCACGCAGTCGCAGCGTCGGCAGGGTATCATCACGGCGACGACTGGCAAAAATGATCGCCAGACGTAACAGACGACACATGCGTTCTGCCATCTGTGTCGGTACAGCATTTTGTTGACTCAATAATGCGTGATCGATGCCGTTACTCTGATTTTGCAATAAGGTGGCAAGAAGTTTTCTCTGGGCGGGGCTAAAACCGGGAAGATCGAGGTGGCGCACTAAATAGGCGGCATGCTGCGGCGCCAGCCTGAAATTGACGCTCAGGCCAATTTCATGGATCAGACAGGCACTTTCCAGCAAGGCGCAACATCGCTCATCCAGCTTCCAGCTTTGGCTGACCTGATGGACAAAACTTTTCGCCAACTGACGTACACGCTCAGCTTGCTCGGCATCAATGGTAAAACGGCGCTGGATATTATGTAATGTGCGGCTGCGGATATCCGGGTTGCCCGGTAGATGCAGCATGCCATAGACCAAGCCTTCGCGCAGCGCGCCGCCTGCCAGCGCCATACTTTCAATATTCAGCTCCTGGAAAACGGCGATGAGAATTGATAAGCCGCTCGGAAATACCAGTGCTCGCTCCAGCGTCAATCCTTCGATTTCCAGCTCTTCCAGTTTGCCGCACTGAATCGCGCGTTGTTTCAACTGTTGTAGTTTGCTGAGGGTGATGCGTTCGTCCATACCTTGCGCCACCATAATTTCCTGCAATGCCTGTACTGTGCCGGAGGCTCCGACACAGGCTTGCCAGCCATGGTTACGCAGTGTAGCAATGACCGGATGGATCATGATGCGCGCAGCGTGTTCTGCCTGCTCAAAATTATCCTTACCCAAGTGACGATCGCCAAAATAGCGTTCGAGCCAGGTGACGCAACCCATCGGTAAGCTGAATAACGCCGTGGCGTGTGCCCCGTCGCCGGTGACCAGTTCGGTACTGCCGCCGCCGATATCCACCACCAGGCGTTTATCAGATCCTCCGGTCGTGTGTGCAACTCCCTGATAAATCAGACGAGCCTCTTCTTCACCGCTGATCACGTTGATTGGACAACCAAGGATGTCTTGCGCTTTTTCGAGGAAGTGATCGGCATTGGTTGCAAGGCGTAGCGTGGCCGTCGCCACCACACGAATCTGTTCGGAAGGAATGTCCTGCAATTGTTCAGAGAACAGTTTAAGGCATTGCCAGCCACGATTCATGGCCTCTTCAGAAAGTTGACTGGCGCTATCAAGACCCGCGGCCAAACGGACTTTGCGCTTGATTCGGGCAAGTGTCTGGATACTGCCCGCAACTTCGCGCACCACCAGCATATGGAAGCTGTTAGATCCTAAATCGATCGCTGCATAAAGTGATGATGCGCTTAGCATGACAGCCTTAACCCGAACGTTTGCGGTTGTTATTCCGTGGCGCGCTCCCACGACGATTATTCGTGCCGCCGCGACGCGGATTATTGCCCGTACGATTACGTGTCAGGCGTCTGGGCGGCGGCAGATCATTCATCAATGCATCACTGTTGTATTTGCTGACTGGAATAGAGTGGCCGATATATTCTTCGATAGCGGGAACATTAAGCGCATACTCTTCACACGCCAGACTGATCGAATTACCGCTGGCTCCGGCCCGACCGGTGCGACCAATACGGTGGACATAATCTTCGCAGTCATCCGGCAAATCGTAGTTGAACACATGGGTGACCGCCGGGATATGCAGGCCGCGTGCGGCTACATCGGTGGCGACCAAAATATCGATATCGCCTTTGGTAAAATCGTCGAGAATACGCAGACGTTTCTTCTGCGCCACATCGCCAGTCAGTAAACCGACGCGATGTCCATCCGCGGCCAGATGCCCCCAAACATCTTCACAACGGTGCTTGGTATTGGCAAAGATGATTGCGCGATCAGGCCATTCTTCTTCGATCAGCGTTTGCAGCAAACGCATTTTCTCTTCATTTGATGGATAAAAGAGCTCTTCTTTGATGCGATGGCCGGTTTTTTGCTCTGGTTCCACTTCGAGGTATTCGGCGTTGTTCATGTGTTCAAAGGCTAACTCACGTACGCGATATGACAACGTGGCGGAGAACAGCATACTTAAACGATGGCTGGCTGGCGGCATGCGTCGCAAAATCCAGCGGATATCCTTGATGAAGCCCAGATCAAACATCCGATCCGCTTCATCAAGTACGATAACCTGAATGGCGCTGAGATTGATGTGGTTCTGCTTCGCGTAATCGATTAAACGGCCCGTGGTGCCAATCAGAATATCCACGCCACTTTCCAGTACTTTTAACTGCTTGTCATAGCCATCGCCACCATAAGCGAGACCCAGTTTTAAGCCAGTTGACTGCGCCAACGGTTCAGCGTCGGCGTGAATTTGTACCGCCAGTTCACGAGTCGGGGCCATAATCAGCGCCCGCGGTTGATTCACCTGACGGCCTTCTGCCGCAGGGTGAGTGAGAAGATGATGGAACGTTGACGTCAGGAACGCCATCGTTTTGCCGGTACCGGTTTGCGCCTGTCCTGCTACGTCGCGACCAGCGAGCGTAAAAGGTAATGTCAGCGCCTGAATAGGCGTGCAATTATGAAAGCCTTTCTTTTCAAGGGCTTCAATTACCTGGGGATGCAGGGCGAAGTCGGAAAACTTCTGTTCGGTTAAGTGTGTTTTGCTCATAGTGTGGTAGAATATCAGCTTCCTGTTGCTTTACGAAAGCGTATCCGGTGAAATAAAGTCAACCAACGTTGGCAGAGTATACGCCAACCAGCCAGACATAATCTTGTGGAGTAAGACATGAGCAGCGATAAAATTGTTCACCTGACCGACGACAGCTTCGAAACCAGTGTACTGAAATCCGATGGTTTAACCCTGGTGGATTTCTGGGCCGAATGGTGTGGGCCATGTAAAATGATTGCCCCTATTCTGGATGAAGTCGCCGAAGAGTATAATGGTAAGTTGACTATCGCCAAACTGAACATTGATGAAAATCCCGGCACAGCACCGAAGTACGGCATTCGTGGTATCCCCACGTTGCTGTTATTCAAAAATGGCGAAGTAGCGGCAACCAAAGTGGGCGCCCTGTCAAAAGGCCAGCTCAAAGAGTTTTTGAACGCAAATCTGGACTAACGTTGTTACTGGCGCTGGCGGTCAGGTTAATTTTGACAGACCGCTGGACGCCCGACCTTAAGCGTGTTAAGTTTATACCACTGCATTCTGAACTTACCTGTAATTTGTTTCCCTTGTTGAAGGTGTTGCGATTGATATCGCGCTTCAGCAATCTGATGGTTAGCATCATTTTTCCGGCACGACGTTCCAACCGTCTTCTCGTTCTTAGATCGACATTTTCTGCATATGATTGTCGAGCAGACCACGTTAATGATGCCATTAACAAGCATGGAACTTTTTGCCATCCTATTCACGACAAACATTTCGAGATCTACCCCGAGTTTAAGAACCCACCACTATGAATCTTACCGAATTAAAAAATACGCCGGTTTCTGAGCTGATTACTCTCGGCGAAAATATGGGGCTGGAAAACCTGGCGCGCATGCGTAAACAGGATATTATTTTTGCCATTCTTAAGCAGCATGCGAAAAGTGGCGAAGATATTTTTGGTGATGGCGTGCTGGAAATTTTGCAGGATGGATTCGGTTTCCTCCGCTCTGCAGATAGTTCCTACCTGGCTGGCCCCGATGATATTTATGTTTCTCCCAGCCAAATTCGTCGCTTCAATCTTCGTACCGGCGACACCATTTCAGGCAAAATCCGTCCGCCAAAAGAAGGCGAACGTTACTTCGCCCTGTTGAAGGTGAACGAAGTCAACTATGACAAGCCTGAGAACGCGCGGAGTAAAATTTTATTTGAAAACTTAACGCCGTTACATGCTAACTCACGTCTGCGTATGGAACGAGGTAATGGCTCCACGGAAGACCTTACCGCGCGCGTACTGGATTTGGCGTCGCCGATTGGCCGTGGTCAGCGTGGTTTGATTGTTGCGCCCCCGAAAGCCGGTAAAACGATGCTGCTGCAGAATATCGCGCAGAGCATTGCTTACAACCATCCAGACTGCGTGTTGATGGTGTTGTTGATCGATGAACGTCCGGAAGAAGTGACCGAGATGCAACGCCTGGTGAAAGGCGAAGTGATTGCTTCTACCTTCGATGAGCCTGCGTCACGCCATGTTCAGGTTGCCGAAATGGTGATCGAAAAGGCTAAACGTCTGGTTGAACATAAGAAAGATGTCATCATTTTACTGGATTCCATTACGCGTTTGGCCCGTGCTTATAACACGGTAGTTCCGGCTTCCGGCAAAGTGTTGACCGGTGGTGTGGATGCGAATGCATTACACCGTCCTAAACGTTTCTTCGGCGCTGCGCGTAATATGGAAGAAGGGGGTAGCCTGACCATCATTGCTACCGCATTGATTGATACCGGCTCCAAAATGGACGAAGTCATTTACGAAGAGTTTAAAGGTACCGGTAACATGGAATTGCACCTTTCACGCAAAATCGCTGAAAAACGTGTTTTCCCGGCGATTGACTACAATCGTTCCGGTACGCGTAAAGAAGAGTTGCTGACATCTCAGGAAGAGCTACAGAAGATGTGGATCCTGCGTAAAATTATTCACCCGATGGGCGAAACTGACGCAATGGAATTCCTGATGAATAAATTAGCGATGACCAAAACCAATGATGAATTCTTCGACATGATGAAGCGTTCATAATTTGAGCTTGCCGGCAACCGGGGGTTTAGTAAACCGGCGTGTGGGCAAGAAAACTCGAGTAACGCCGCGCATAGACGTGGCGTTTTTCATTTTTGGGTTATACGATTATCAGATTGTCGGGAGTAACAGACTTACTGCAGTCAGGATTGTCGGTGTTTTGACCTGATTTGTCTGAAAAATCATCAAACACACACAATTGGGCAGAATTCAGATTCAGGATAATCATTACGGCATAATAATTGCCTATAGTTATTCGGATTCTTCGCTGAGAGTTGTTAATGTGAATTTACTCAATATGAGTACCGAGCTTGCTTTAATATTTCTTTTTTCGTTAGTTTTCATTTTTTTCGGGCGCAAAGTAGCTAAAAAAATAGGGCTGGTGGATAAACCCAACTACCGTAAACGCCATCAGGGGCTTATTCCGCTGATCGGCGGTATCTCTGTTTATGCGGGGATTTGTTTTACCGCTGCTATAACGAATTACTACCTGCCTCATGCTGCGCTTTATCTGTGGTGTGCCGGGGCATTGGTGCTGATTGGCGCCCTGGATGACCGCTATGACATTAGTGTAAAAATTCGTGCCCTGATCCAGGCAGCGATTGCTGTTGTTATGATGATCGTAGGCAAGCTCTATCTGTTGAGTCTGGGGTTTATTTTCGGTCCGGTTGAATTAATCGTCGGACCTTTTGGTTATGTATTGACGTTGTTTGCCGTTTGGGCGGCAATCAATGCATTTAACATGGTTGACGGCATTGACGGTCTGCTGGGGGGACTCTCGTGTGTTACGTTTGGCGCCATGGGCATAATCCTCTATTTTGATGGTCAGCAAAGCCTTGCTATGTGGTGTTTCGCGATGATCGCTGCCACACTGCCTTACATTATGTTGAACCTTGGCGTGTTTGGTAAACGTTATAAAGTCTTTATGGGTGATGCAGGCAGCACGCTCATTGGTTTCACCGTTATCTGGATTTTGCTGGAAACTACCCAGGGAGAGAGCCATCCCATTACGCCGGTCACTGCGCTGTGGTTGATTGCCATTCCATTGATGGATATGGTCGCCATTATGTATCGCCGTCTGCGTAAAGGCCTGAGTCCTTTCTCTGCTGATCGACAACATATTCACCATCTCATTATGCGTGCCGGCTTTACTTCACGACAGGCATTCATGTTGATCACGCTGGCGGCAGCGCTATTGGCCGGTGTTGGGGTGTTAGGTGAATACCTGGCGTTTATTCCTGAATGGGTAATGCTGGTGCTATTTTTATTTGCTTTCCTGCTTTATGGCTACTGCCTGAAGCGAGCATGGCGTGTGGCGCGTTGGATAAGACGCATCAAACGCCGTTTACGTCATGCACATGAAAAGAAAATGTCGAGCTAAAAATCTGGATGATTTCCCAAGAAGGATGCCCTGTTATGACCTCACCTGAAATGGATAACGAACTGGATCTTCGAGGCCTCTTGCGCACGTTATGGCGAGGAAAACGTTGGATCGTGGGTTGCGCGCTGGTGCTGGTACTGGTGGCTTATCTCTGGTCGCTGTTGGTGAAACAGGAATGGAGCGCGACCGCGATCACCGCCCGTCCCACGGTGAATATGCTAGGGGGATATTATTCGCAACAACAATTTCTCTACAATCTTGATGCGCGCAATAATGCGGTAACGACGGCGTCGCCGCCGCCTACGGTGATGGATGAAGCCTATCAAGAGTTTGTGATGCAGCTCTCCGCCTGGGATACCCGGCGCGATTTCTGGCTGCAAACCGATTACTACAAACAGCACAAAAGCAGTAATGCCAGGCGTGATGCCGCGTTGCTGGATGAGATGATTAACAACATTCAGTTCACGCCGGCTGATGCAGGGAAGAATATCAACGACAGCGTCAGGCTGGTGGCGGAAACCGCGGCGGATGCCAATAATCTGTTGCGCCAGTATGTCGCGTTTGCCAGTGAACGAACCGCGCGTCACTTGAATGAGGAACTGACGGGCGACTGGTCTGCGCGAACCGCGCAGTTAAGTGCGCAGGTAGCGCGTCAGGAGGCTGTCGCAAAGGCGGTTTATGGTCGGGAAGTACATCGTGTTCAGCAGGCCTTGAAAATTGCACAACAGCAGGGAATTGATCGTATCAATACCGATACGCCGTCCATCCAGTTGCCGGACTCTGAGCTTTTCTTGTTAGGTCGCCAGATACTGCAGGCGCGTCTGGAGAATTTGCAGGCGAGTGGACCCGGTTATGATCTGAACTATGACCAAAACAGGGTAATGCTGGGCACCCTGGAAACGGGCCCTATGCTGAATACGCGTTTTCAAACCTATCGCTATTTGCGGACACCGGAAGAACCGGTAAAGCGCGACAGCCCCCGTCGTCTGTTCTTAATGATTATGTGGGGGGCCGTGGGTGTGTTCATTGGCGCCGGTATTGCATTGACGCGCCAACCTCGTGTGTAAGCGCTTGCCGAAGTCGCTGATAATGACATGGCAAACGGATAAAGAGAATGACAGTGAAAGTACTGACAGTATTTGGCACACGACCAGAAGCCATCAAAATGGCGCCATTAGTTCATGCGTTGGCTCAGGATCCATTTTTTGAGTCGCGTCTTTGCGTCACCGCCCAACATCGTGAAATGCTGGATCAGGTATTGCGCCTGTTCTCACTGAGGCCGGATTATGATCTTGATATTATGCGTCCGGAGCAAGATCTCACTGAAATCACCTGCCGTATTCTCAGCGGGCTAAAAACAGTACTGGCTGAATTCCGTCCGGATATTGTCCTGGTCCATGGCGATACCACCACCACACTGGCCACCAGTCTGGCGGCATTTTACCACCAGATTCCGCTGGGGCATGTGGAAGCTGGTTTACGCACCGGCGATCTCTATTCACCCTGGCCAGAAGAGGCCAACCGTAAACTGACCGGGCATCTGGCCACATTTCATTTCACGCCAACCGAGAACTCCCGTCAGAATTTGTTACGGGAAAATATCGATGATAAGTGCATTTTTATCACCGGCAATACGGTGATTGATGCCTTGCTATGGGTACGTGACCAGATGTTGGCGGATGATGCGTTGTATAGTCGCCTCGCCTCGCGCTATCCGTTCCTTGATGCGGATAAAAAAATGATTTTGGTGACGGGGCACCGCCGTGAAAGTTTTGGTGGTGGTTTTGAGCGTATTTGTAATGCGCTGGCTGAAATCGCCAGTTCACATCCGGAGGTACAAATCGTTTATCCGGTGCATCTTAACCCCAATGTGAGTGAGCCGGTCAATCGCATTCTCCGCGGGATTGACAATATTGTGCTGATTGAGCCGCAGGAATATCTGCCTTTTGTCTACCTGATGCATCAATCGTGGCTGATTTTGACTGATTCTGGCGGGATCCAGGAAGAAGCGCCGTCACTGGGCAAACCCGTGCTGGTGATGCGAGATACCACTGAACGTCCGGAAGCGGTGGTTGCCGGAACTGTGCAGTTGGTGGGGACCGACATGGAAAGAATCGTTTTGGCAGTGACCTCACTGCTAGCAGATGATGCGGCATATCACGCGATGAGCCGCGCCCATAATCCTTATGGTGATGGTCATGCCTGCATGCATATCGTGCAGGCATTAAAAAATAACAGAGTAATACTATGATTTTTGAAACAATTTCGGTAACAGGCTTGGGCTATATTGGCCTGCCGACCGCGGCGGCTTTCGCCTCCAGGAAAAAATCGGTGATTGGTATTGATATCAATCAACAGGTGGTTGATACCATCAATCGTGGTCATATTCATATTGTTGAGCCTGATCTCGAACAGGTGGTGCAAACGGCGGTAGAGCAGGGATATTTCCGTGCCACCACGCAGCCAGTGGCGGCGGATGCTTTTTTGATTGCGGTTCCTACGCCCTTTATGGACGAACATGTACCGGATATGTCGTTTGTCAGAGCGGCAACGATGGCGCTGGCACCGGTACTAAAGAAAGGCGATTTGGTGATTCTGGAATCGACATCACCTGTCGGTACCACCGAACAGCTTGCTGAATGGCTGGCAGCGGCACGACCAGACTTGCGTTTCCCACAACAAGTGGGCGAGCACAGTGATATTTATATTGCTTACTGCCCTGAGCGGGTGTTGCCCGGTAACGTCATGGTTGAGCTGATTAAGAATGATCGCGTGATTGGCGGCATGACCCCTGCCTGTTCTGCGCGTGCCTGCGCACTCTACAACCTCTTTCTTGAAGGCGAATGTGTTGTGACGGACGCCCGCACAGCGGAGATGTGTAAGCTGACGGAAAACAGCTTTCGCGATGTAAATATCGCCTTTGCCAATGAATTGTCGCTGATTTGCGCCGAACAGGGTATTGACGTCTGGGAGTTGATTCGGCTGGCCAACCGCCATCCGCGCGTCAATATTTTACAACCCGGCCCTGGGGTGGGCGGACATTGCATCGCTGTTGATCCCTGGTTCATTGTGGCGCAAAACCCCATACTGGCGCGGTTGATTCGTACCGCCCGTGAAGTGAATGACAGTAAGCCCCACTGGGTTCTGCGCCAGGTAAAAGCACGCGTTGCTGATTGCCTTGCCGAAAGTAACCTGCGAGCCAGCGAACTGACAATTGCCTGCCTCGGTCTGACATTCAAGCCAGATATTGACGATCTGCGGGAAAGTCCGGCGTTGGAAGTGGCACAGTTAATTGCACACTGGAATGTGGGCGCAACCTGGGTTGTGGAACCTAATGTGCACACACTCCCACGGGAAATGGCGGCTAAAGCACAGTTAGTTTCACTCGAACACGCGTTGCAACAGGCGGATGTGCTGGTGATGCTGGTCGATCATAAGCAATTTAAAGCGGTAAATGGCGTGCAGGTTACGCAACGCTGGATTATCGATACGAAAGGTGTGTGGCGATGAGCGCGCACGGTAGTGCCGGGCTGGTCCGGGTGGCCAGGTCTGACCACAGCAAAGATTCACTGGATATGCCTTATGCCTGTTTATGCCAGTATTGAGCCTCTTGTCTGGGAAAGTCAGTTTTTTGGCCGTAATAGTGCCAGGCTGTGCTTTGAGGGGGGGCAGACGCTTGATGAAGCGCAACTGCAACATTTTGATGTGGTGCAGGCAAAAGTGCCCTGCCAGCGAACCGACCTGCTGGATATGTTGAGCCTGATGGGGTTCCGGTTAGTCGAAGGCGAGGCCGATTTATCGTTGGTGATTACCACCACGGAACGGCAAAGCGGTATCAGCATCGCCCGTACGAGCCAGATACCGGCGCTGCGCGCTGCGGCAAGCGAAGCCTTTGTCGGGAGCCGCTTCCGTTCCCCGTGGTATCAGGCGGCTGAGAGCGCCAGTTTCTATGCGCAATGGATTGAAAATGCGGTGCGCGGTACTTTTGATAATCAATGTTTGCTGGCTATTGACGAGCATGGCGCAGTGCAGGGTTTTGTCTCACTGCGTGAATTGCCGGAGGGTGAAGCGCGTATCGGTTTGTTGGCGGTGTTGCCCGCCGCACAAGGTCACGGAATTGGCACACGCCTGATGCGCGCGGCGGCGGACTGGTGTAATGCTCATCGGTTGTCGCACTTGCGCGTTGCCACCCAACTGAGTAATTTGGCCGCAATGCGGCTTTATCTTCGCAGCGGGGCGACATTGACCAGCACCGCTTACTGGCTATACAGGTAATCCAATGATTCCATTTAATGCGCCCCCTGTGGTGGGTAGCGAACTTGAGTACATGCAATCGGCGATGGGTAGCGGGAAGTTGTCAGGTGACGGGGAATTTACCCGCCGTTGCCAGCAATGGATGGAGCAGCGTTTTAACAGTACAAAAGTTCTGTTGACCCCGTCCTGCACCGCGTCACTCGAGATGGCCGCTATCCTGGTTAATATTCAACCGGGCGATGAAGTGATCATGCCGAGCTACACGTTTGTCTCCACGGCGAATGCGTTTGTGTTGCGTGGCGCGACCATTGTGTTTGTCGATGTGCGTCCTGATACGTTGAATATTGATGAAACGCGCATTGAAGCGGCGATCACCCCGAACACCCGTGCGATCGTGCCGGTACATTATGCCGGCGTGTCCTGTGAGATGGACACCATTATGGCGCTGGCGACCAGGTATCAACTGTATGTGATTGAAGATGCGGCGCAGGGCGTCATGTCAACATACAAAGGCCGGGCGCTAGGGAGCATCGGACACATTGGTTGCTTCAGCTTTCATGAAACAAAAAATTATACGGCGGGCGGCGAAGGCGGCGCGACGTTAATTAATGATAGCGCACTGATTGAACGTGCTGAGATTATTCGTGAGAAGGGCACTAATCGCAGCCAGTTTTTCCGCGGGATGGTGGATAAATACACTTGGCGCGATATTGGATCCAGTTATCTGATGTCTGACTTGCAGGCGGCTTATCTGTGGGCGCAACTGGAGGTCGCCACACGCGTCAACACGCGGCGTCTGCACTTGTGGCAACGTTATTATGACGCATTGAAGCCGCTCGCCGCTCGTGGCCGTATTACCTTACCGACGATTGCTCCACAGTGTCAGCACAATGCCCATATGTTCGCGATCAGGTTACGTGATAACGCGGATCGACGTGCGCTGATTCACGGGTTGAATGAGGCTGGGATCCTGGCGGTATTCCATTACATCCCGCTGCATTCATCACCTGCGGGACAGCAGTTTGGCCGTTTTTATGGCGAAGATCGTTACACTACGACAGAAAGTGAGCGCTTGCTGCGCTTGCCGCTATTTTATAATCTGTCTGAAAGCAGCCAGGATATTGTGATCAATGCCCTGTTGAGCTTTTTGGCCTGATATGTCACTCGCCAGCACCTCAGTATGGACCGCCGCATCTACCTTAGTGAAAATTGCCGCCGGGCTGTTGATCATGAAGCTACTTGCTGTCAGCTATGGTCCTGATGGTGTCGGGCAGGCGGGTAACTTCCGGCAACTGATCACGGTACTTGGGGTACTGGCTGGCGGCGGCGTGTTTAACGGCATCACTAAATACGTGGCGGAATATCAACAGCAACCCGCGCAGTTACGGGCGCTGGTCGGCACGGCCGCAGCAATCGTGTTGGGTTTCTCCACGTTACTGGCGTTGATTTTCCTGTTAGCCGCCGGGCCGATCAGCCTGGCGTTATTCGGTCATGACCGCTATCAGTCAGTGATACGAATTGTCGCCTTCCTGCAACTGGGGATTGCCTGGGCTAATTTATCGCTGGCTGTCATGAAAGGATTCCGCGATGCCAGGGGCAATGCGTTGTCATTGATTGTCGGCAGTCTGGCAGGGGTGGTGGCGTATTATGTCTGCTACTGGCTAGGTGGTTATCGTGGCGCGCTGGTGGGGTTGGCGCTGGTGCCAGCCCTGTTGGTGTTGCCGGCAATGTTGCTGTTGGTTAAACGCGATCACCTGCCAATGCGTTACTTAATACCGCACTGGCACGGCGATTTGGCACGAAATTTGTCCACGTTCACCCTGATGGCGCTGATCACCTCAGTGACATTGCCTGTTGCCTGGGTGATGATGCGTAACTTACTGGCAGCCCACTATAGCTGGGGCGATGTCGGGCTGTGGCAAGGGGTAACCAACATATCGGATGCCTATTTGCAGTTTATTACCGCCACGTTCAGCATTTACTTATTACCGACGTTAGCGCGCCTGACCTCGAAAACGGACATTTTCCGTGAAATTTTTCAGGCGCTGCGCTTTGTAATTCCAGCCGTCGCGCTGGTCAGTTTTTGCCTTTGGTTATTGCGCGACACGGTTATCTGGTTACTGTTCTCCGGAAAATTCCAGGGCATGCGCGACCTGTTTGTCTGGCAACTGACCGGCGATGTGTTTAAAGTCGGCGCCTATGTTTATGGTTATCTGGTGATTGCTAAAGCGTCACTGCGTTGGTATCTGCTAACTGAAGTCAGCCAGTTTATTTTACTCACGGTTTTTTCGCGCTGGTTGATCCCGCTTTATGGTGCAACCGGCGCGGTACAAGCCTATATGGCAACCTATCTCTGTTACTTTGCGCTCTGTTCTTGCGTTTTCTTTCTTTATCGCCAACGACTATGACAACACTGATTCATGTATTGGGGGCGGATATCCCTCATCATAACCAAACGGTATTGCGTTTTTTTAATGACGTCATGCACGTACAGCAACCTGTCGCCACGCCGCG
Source organism: Enterobacterales bacterium (assembly GCA_015655145.1). Lineage (GTDB taxonomy): Bacteria > Pseudomonadota > Gammaproteobacteria > Enterobacterales > Enterobacteriaceae > JAATFO01. The sequence goes on from JAATFO010000068.1 coordinate 17,148, forward strand.
TCAGTTTATGGTGGTAGCCACAGATGCTCGCAGTATGATGGCGTATCAGGCGCTCAACATCGCTGTGTATCCCAGTAAACGCGCGCTGGCCCACGCGGTGATCGCCCGGGCTGCGGATAGACGGACGCGCTTTTTCTTCCATGGGCAGTTCAACCCCTGGTTGTGGCTGGCGTTGCTGAGCGGCCAGCTACATCGACAACATGTGTTTTGGCATGTCTGGGGGGCTGATCTGTACGAAGTCGCTCCGGGCCTGAAGTTTCGCTTGTTCTATGGCTTACGGCGCCTGGCGCAAGGGCGTATTGCACATCTGTTTGCTACGCGTGGCGATATCAGTCACTATCAGCAACGCCATGTGCAGGTTCCGGCTTCTCTGCTTTATTTCCCCACGCGCATGGAAAAGTGGACGCCGGACGTGGATAAGCCAGCAGGCCCATTGACGCTTTTGCTGGGCAATTCTGGCGATGTCAGTAACCGCCATATCCCCGCGCTGGAAGAGATTCACCGCCAGTTTGGCGATAACATTAAGGTGATTATACCACTGGGCTACCCGGCCAATAATGACGCTTATATCGCCAGAATTCGCGCCACTGCAGAGACGCTGTTTCATCCGGACAGGGTTGAATTGTTAACGGAGAAGATCGATTTTCATGATTACCTTGCACTGATTGCGCGTTGTGATCTTGGTTACTTTGTCTTCGAGCGCCAGCAGGGGATTGGTACGCTTTGTCTGTTTATCCAGGCTAATGTGCCTTTTGTCCTGAACCGCAAGAACCCATTCGGGCAGGATTTGACTGAACAACGCATTCCCGTATTATTTGCCGACGATGTGCTGGATGAACCTTTGGTCGCGAAAGCGCGCCGTCAGCTGATGCGGCTGGATAAGTCGCACATTGCCTTTTTCGATCCTGCTTTTGTGCAAGGCTGGAAGCAGGCATTAACCATTGCTGAAGGGGAAACAGCATGAGCCTCACGCAATTTTATGGCTTGCTGGTGGTTTATTTGTTGTCCGTGGGGTTTATTCTTACGCTGGTCTGGCGTGAATTTCGGCATGTGCGCTTCAACTTTAATATTTTCTTTTCATTGCTGTTTTTGCTGATGTTTTATTTCGGTTTCCCATTGACCTGTATGCTGGTTTTTCAGTTCGATGTTGCTGTGGTGCCCGCTGAGTATTTGTTGCAGGCATTGCTGGCGGCTACGGGTTTTTATGGCATCTATTATGTCACCTACAAAACCCGCCTCAGGGTAAAAAATCGGCCTAACCGACGTGCGCTGTTCAGTCTGAACCGCATTGAGGCTCATCTTACCTGGATGCTGTTGGCACTGGTAGCGCTGGCTACAGTGGTCATTTTCTTTTTACATAATGGTTTCTTGCTGTTTAAGCTCCATGCGTATAGCCAGATATTTTCCCGTGATGTCGCTGGTGTGGCCCTAAAACGCTTCTTTTATTTTTTCATTCCAGCCATGCTGGTGGTCTATTTTCTGCGACAAGATGTCCGTGCCTGGCTGTTTTTCCTTGTTAGCACCGTGGCCTTTGGGTTACTGACCTATGCGCTTGTTGGCGGCACGCGCGCCAATATTATCATTGCCTTCGCCCTGTTTTTATTTATTGGCATTATTCGTGGATGGATCTCGTTATGGATGTTAATCAGCGCCGGTGTATTGGGCATTGTTGGCATGTTTGGGCTGGCTTTGCGGCGTTACAACCTTGATGTCAGTGGTGCCGAGGCATTTTATACATTCCTTTATCTGACGCGCGACACCTTTTCCCCCTGGGAAAATCTCGGTCTTTTATTGCAAAACTACGACAAAATAGATTTTCAGGGACTGGCGCCGATAGTCCGCGACTTCTACGTGTTTATTCCTGGTTGGTTATGGCCAGGGAGACCTGAAATGGTGCTCAATAGTGCAAACTACTTCACCTGGGACGTGTTAAATAATCACTCGGGACTGGCTATTTCACCCACGTTAATCGGATCTCTGGTGGTGATGGGAGGGGCGGCGTTTATTCCGTTAGGCGCGATTGCCGTTGGTTTGATCATCAAATGGTTTGACTGGCTCTATGATATTGGCAAAAACGAAGCAAACGGCTTTAAAGCAGCCGTGCTACAGAGCTTTTGCTTTGGCGCGGTATTTAACATGATTGTACTGGTGCGGGAAGGACTGGATGCTTTTGCCAGTCGCGTGGTATTTTTCTGTCTGATTTTTGCGGCGTGTGTGCTGGTTGCCAAATTGCTTTATTGGCTTTTTTATAATGCTGGGTTGATCCGCCCACGTAATCGTCATCTGGCGGATACCGCGACACAATGATTTTTCCCGGCACAGCCGGCATGAGGTAAAGGAAACCGTATGGACGTTACCGCTGCGACGCCGCAGTATCAGATTCGTGGTGTGACGCTGTATGGTTTTCATCATATGGCGCAATTTCTGGATTTTCTTTTTGCGGGTGGTCAGGTACGTCAGGGCACATTGATCGCCATTAACGCAGAGAAGATCCTGGCGGCAGAGCAAAGCAGAGAATTAAATGAATTGCTTGCCAATGCTGAATTCAAATACGCCGATGGTGTCAGCATTGTCCTTTCAATTCGTAAAAAATATCCCCAGGCGCAAGTGTCTCGTATCGCCGGCGTTGATTTATGGCAGGCAATGATGGCACGGGCAGGGCGAGAGGGCACGCCGGTGTTCTTGATTGGTGGTAACAAGAACATCCTCGATGAAGTGGTGGCGAAGGCGAAAAAACAATGGAATGTTAATATTGTCGGCGCTCAGGATGGGTATTTCCCGCTGGCTGAACGCGATGCCTTATTTACCCGCGTTGCCGCCAGCGGCGCGAAAATTGTCACTGTTGCTCTGGGATCGCCGAAACAGGAGCTACTGATGCGCGACTGTAAAGCAGCCTATCCCTCTGCGCTCTATATGGGCGTGGGCGGCACCTATGATGTCTTTACCGGCCATGTAAAGCGAGCCCCTAAGGTTTGGCAAAATCTGGGGCTGGAGTGGCTCTACCGCTTGATTACGCAACCCAGCCGCTGGCGTCGACAACTCAGATTGCTGAAATATCTCAATTATTATTGTCGTGGGCAGTTATAACTACGCGGCAATGCACTGGACTTTAGTGGCGAATCGTGAGGTTTTTTTGTGCAAACAGGCGAAAAAATGGCACAAGTGATGATGGAATGCACAAAGCGTAAGCAAACGCGTGTTTTTATGAAAAAAGCACTGGACAGTATGGGTTCAAATCCGTAGTATGCCCATCCGCAACGGCGCTACGCGCCCGTAGCTCAGCTGGATAGAGCGCTGCCCTCCGGAGGCAGAGGTCTCAGGTTCGAATCCTGTCGGGCGCGCCATTGAGTTTGTGCGCAAGAGCTG
>JAATFO010000004.1 GCA_015655145.1 Enterobacterales bacterium
GCGCCTTGTCCGTAAAACAATCTGTTTTTCACGCTCAATTGAGTTACATGAAAAAGTCATCGGGGCATTTATTGAAAAATACATGTTCTACTCATTGGATCCATTATCTGACCGGCAAGATCTTCACTCAACGTATTGAGCGCAACAATCTAACACTGAGAACCCGAATCAAGCGTCTGGCTCGCAGAACCCTCTATTTCTCTCGTTCCGTTGAACTTCACGAAAAAGTCATTGGTGCTTTTATCGAAAAATACATGTTCTCCTCATTGGATGCGCCACCGTCTGTTGCTGCTGACAGACGTCCTGATATTCATCAGTAAAGCAGGCGGTGTAATACAACGCGCGTTTTGCGCCAGCTCCTGTCGTTTCAATCTGATTTGATACCGCTTTCCCGACGCCGGTTAAAACGTGGTCGAGTTTTAGTGCGAGGATTTTATTGGACTGTAAATAACTGATGACTTGATTACTGTAGTACATAACTGCGCCTTGTTAACGCGCACTAATGTCCATAAGAAAAGTATAAACGCGCTATGTTGGCAGGTAAACAGGCACTGTTGCCAAGAGTCGGCAGTGGTAAGCTGATAGCACACTTTTGCTGAAGGCACGGCACATACATCCTTTCCATGGCCGCCATTTTCAGGAGCGGCAGCCTCCGGGCCGTTCGCCGGTATTATAGATACGACATCAGTTATCGTGAATTGTAGGCGATGCTGGCCAAACGCGGTGTGCCCGCTCTCCTGTTTTCAACAGTGCCGTTTTCGGGGCGGCGGCTCACGCCCCGGGGAAATGATTAACCTCGCTGGCGTACTGCCTCAAACAGACAAATGCCGGTCGCCACCGAAACATTTAGCGATGAAACACTGCCGGCCATGGGAATACGGATCAACTCATCACAGTGTTCGCGGGTCAGACGACGCATCCCCTCACCTTCAGCGCCCATCACCAGCGCCATCGAACCGGCCATTTTACTGTGGTACAGATCGTGGTCAGCTTCACCGGCAGTGCCAATAATCCAGACATTGGCTTCCTGCAATAATCGCAGCGTTCGCGCCAGGTTGGTGACCCGAATCAAAGGCACATTTTCGGCGGCGCCACTGGCCACTTTTTTCACCGTTGCATTCAACGGTGCGGAACGATCTTTCGGCACAATAACGGCGTGAACACCCGCAGCATCCGCGCTGCGCAAGCAGGCGCCGAGATTGTGCGGATCAGTGATACCGTCAAGGACCAGCAAAAAAGGGTGATCGAGGCTATCAAGTAAACCCGGCAGATCATTTTCCTGATATTGCCGCCCCGGTTTAACGCTCGCGACGATCCCCTGATGTACCGCACCAGCCACTTTATTATCCAGCCATTGTCGGCTTGCCAGTTGAACCACCACGCCCTGCGCCTCCAGTGCGCTGATCAGCGGGTGTAGACGGCGATCATCACGACCTTTCAGGATAAAAACTTCCTGAAAACGCAACGGATCACGTTCCAGCAGAGCGGTTACAGCGTGGATGCCAAAAATAATTTCACTCATGTTTAAACTCGATCATTGGCGGGCCAGGCAAGCCTGCGCCCTGCATCATGCATTGGGACGACATACATCGCCCCCTGAGACGTTATACCGGAGTATCGTTTTTCTTTTTCGTCGCCCGTTTCGCTTTGGTGGCGGCGGCGATTTTACGGGTCTTCTCCGAGGTTTTTTTGACTTTTCCCTCCTTTTTTTCCTTAACCGCTGGCACGCTGTTAGCACGCGAAGCGGCATTCGGTTCAGCCCCCGTCTTTTTACGCTGGGTGCGCTGACGTTTTCCGTTGCTGTTCCCCGCGCCTTTTTTCCCTCGTTCGCGTTCGGTTTTCCCCGCGCCCCGGGGTTTCCGTTGGCTTGAAATCAACGCAAAATCAATTTTACGCTCATCCATATGGACGGCTTCAACCCGCACTTCCACAGTATCGCCCAGCCGATAAGTATGCCCGCCAGATTCACCGATCAGGCGCTGTCCAACCGCATCGAAACGGTAGTAGTCATTATCGAGTGTTGATACATGCACCAGACCATCGATAAACAGGTCGTTCAGGCGGACAAAAAAACCAAACCCGGTCACGCTGGCGATCACCCCGGTAAAGGTATTGCCCACCTGGTCTTGCATGAAATCACATTTCAGCCAGTCGGCTACATCACGCGTGGCTTCATCGGCACGGCGTTCAGCCATCGAACAATGCTGACCCAATTGCAACATCTGATTGATGTCGTAATGGTAACCGCCGGTTGGCGTCCCGTTCTCTGTTAGCGTGCCATGTTGTTTCGCCAGCAGATACTTAATGCCGCGGTGTAGCAGTAAATCAGGATAACGGCGAATGGGAGAGGTAAAATGTGCATAGGAGGTGAGCGCCAGACCAAAATGCCCCCGGTTTTCCGGATCATAAACCGCCTGCTTCATTGAGCGAAGTAGCATGGTTTGCAGCATTTCATGATCGGGCCGATCAGCGATCTGCGTCAGTAATTCAGCATAATCCAGTGGTTGTGGTTTATTGCCTCCCGATAATGTCAGGCCCAACTCACTCAATACTGAGCGGAAGCTGGTAATGCTGTCGTCGCCTGGACGATCATGATCGCGGAACAGCGCGGGCTCATCATTTTTTTCCACAAAACGGGCCGATGCAATGTTCGCCAGAATCATGCACTCTTCAATTAATTTATGCGCATCGTTGCGCACCGTCTGCTCGACCCGTTCGATACGGCGTTCCGCGTTGAAAATAAACTTTGCTTCTTCTGTTTCGAAAGAGATCCCGCCGCGCTGCGCGCGTGCCTGTTCCAGCACCTGATACATGCGGTGTAATTCTTCCAGCGGATCCAGCAATGACTGATACTGTTCACGTAATGCTTCATCCCCTTGCAAAATCTGCCACACCTTGGTGTAAGTCAGACGCGCATGAGAATTCATTACCGCTTCATAATGCCGATAACTGGTCAGTTTTCCTGCCGAGGAGATCGTCATTTCACAGACCATACACAGGCGATCCACCTGCGGATTAAGCGAACATAGCCCATTCGACAACACTTCCGGCAACATCGGCACCACTTGTGACGGGAAGTAGACCGACGTTCCTCGATTGTGTGCCTCATTATCCAGCGGCGTACCCGGACGGACGTAATAGCTGACATCGGCGATAGCCACCCACAAACGCCAGCCGCCACCGCGTTTTTTCTCACAGTAAACTGCATCGTCAAAGTCGCGAGCATCCTCACCGTCAATCGTCACCAGCGGCAGACGACGCAAATCAACCCGCCCCTGTTTCGCTTCTTCCGGCACCTCTTCATGTAGCTTAGCGACCTGCTCTTCTACTTCTAACGGCCAGATATGTGGGATTTCATGGGTGCGCAGTGCCATATCCACCGCCAAACCGGTGCCCATGTTATCGCCCAGAACTTCAACGATTTTACCAATGGCCTTGGTCCGCCGTGTCGGGCGTTGGATCAGTTCAACCACCACCACGAACCCCATCCGCGCCCCCATAATGTCTTCGGGCGGGATCAGAATATCAAAGCTGAGACGGCTGTCATCCGGCACAACAAATCCGACGCCTGCATCGGTAAAGTAGCGGCCAACAATTTGGCTGTTGCGGGGTTCCAACACGCGCACCACGCGGGCTTCACGACGTCCTTTACGATCCGCCCCCATGGGCTGGGCCAGGATCACATCGCCCTGCATGCACAACTTCATCTGCTCGGCGGAAAGATAGAGATCGTCTTTTTGTCCTTCAACCCGCAGAAAACCAAAACCGTCGCGATGACCAATGACGCGCCCACGCAGCAAATCAAGCCGCTCCGGCAGGGCATAACATTGGCGACGAGTGAAAACTAACTGACCATCACGCTCCATTGCCCGCAGACGACGGCGTAATGCTTCCAGTTGTTCTTCGCCACTGATGCCCAGCGCAGTCGCCAGTTCTTCCCGGCTGGCTGGTTTTTCGCGTTCATCTAAATGCGCCAGGATAAATTCCCGACTGGGAATAGGGTTTTCATATTTTCCAGCTTCGCGTTCCTGAAAAGGATCTTTTGACATAGCGGTTCCTCCGTTGTCATCTGTCATTGGGCGCGCGACACTCAACCAACAGTAATATATAAGGCGGCTGGTTATCGTCCATCCGCTCAGCAAGCACAACCGTATCAAGGCCCGGCAGGCAATAGCATAACCTGGGGTATAATGGGCTTTTAAGACAACGAAGAGGCAATGACGCCATCGCAATCAGCACACCTAAGCTATCATCAATAAAATTTGTTAGCTGCACATTAACCTCAGTGGTTCCCGGGGGCATGTTCATCCGCGTAACTGCGTCATATTCTTCATGATGATAAATCAGTCGCCCACGTTGGGCATTGTTCTAACCAGCGTTGAGCATGAAAAAGCAGGATTGATGAGATAATCGAACAGATAAAAAAGACCGGACAGAGCCGGCCTTTATGAGATTTATGCATCAAAGGGATCACGCAAAATCATCGTTTCACGGCGATCCGGACCGGTGGAGATAATATCAATCGGGATACCCGTTAATTCTTCAACACGCCGGATATAATTGCGCGCGGCCTGAGGGAGCGCATCAAGCGTTTTCAGCCCAAAGGTGCTTTCACTCCAGCCTGGCAGGGTTTCATAAATCGGTTCAATGCCTTCCCAGCGATCGGCTGCGAGTGGCGTTGTGGTCACTTCACGCCCGTCTGGCAGACGATACGCCACACAGATTTTTACCTCTTTCAGGCCGTCCAGGACATCCAGTTTGGTCATGCAAAAACCCGACAACGAGTTGATCTGCACCGCCCGACGCACCGCCACAGCATCCAGCCAACCGGTACGACGACGACGACCCGTAGTGGCGCCAAATTCATGTCCCTGAGTGCTCAAGAACTCGCCGGTGTCGTCAAACAGCTCGGTGGGGAAAGGTCCCGCGCCCACCCGTGTGGAATATGCTTTGACAATACCCAGCACATAATCGACATACCGGGGTCCAAGACCTGAGCCTGTGGCCACACCACCCGCCGTGGTATTGGAGGAGGTGACATACGGATAAGTGCCATGGTCAATATCCAACAACGTACCTTGGGCGCCTTCAAACATGATCAAATCACTGCGTTTACGCGCGTTGTCCAGCAATTCGGCGACATCAACCACCATGCCGGTGAGGATATCGGCGACGGCCATCACATCACGTAACACCACCGTGTAATCAATCGCGTCTTCTTTATAGTAATGCACCAACTGAAAATTATAGAAATCAACAATCTCTTTCAGTTTGCTGGCAAAGGTCTCTTTGTTGAACAAATCACCGACACGCAAGCCGCGACGCGCAACTTTATCTTCATAGGCCGGACCAATACCACGGCCCGTGGTACCGATCGCCTGCGCGCCACGCGCCTTTTCACGCGCCAGATCCATCGCAACATGGTATTGCAGGATCAACGGGCAAGCTTCAGAGAGCAACAGACGTTCACGTACCGGGATGCCTCGATCTTCCAGCGCTTTCATCTCCGTCATCAGCGCTGCAGGCGACAGCACAACACCATTACCAATAATGCTGATAACGTTTTCACGCAGAATACCCGAAGGGATTAAATGGAGGACGGTTTTTTCACCGTTGATGACCAGCGTATGACCCGCGTTATGGCCGCCCTGATAGCGCACAACATACTTAGCGCGTTCAGTCAGAAGGTCAACTATCTTACCTTTACCTTCGTCACCCCATTGGGTGCCCAGTACGACGACGTTATTACCCATTTTCTCAAAATCACCGATTGCTTAAAAATGGATTCTACCATCGTCATTTTTGTCTTTCAGCACTTTTAACATCGAATCATCGAGTTTTTTGATCGTTAAATAACCAGTTGACCGTGTCTGACGCCATGCATAATTACCCCAGCCGGGTGACCTTATCCGCCACGGTGAATATGCAACATACAGTAAATCACCATTCCTGCTACCACTAAACCGCCGCCAAAACGATGTAATAGTTTATCTGGCAACTGCGTCATGGACAGGATCATCCTGCGCCAGAGTCTCGGTAATAGCATCGGCCCTAATCCTTCCAGCACTAACACTAATGCCAGTGCCGTCAACATGGTTGAATTCATTGTACAATCCAGTTAAAAGGGCCACCGCAAGCCCGACCAGGGATTATCTCACCCTGGAAGTTAAATTAAAACAGCATATTACCTCAAGTTTTAGCCTCTGTCAGGTTCCACTACGTTGGCAGACATAGTCTGCCAACGTAACGAGAAGCGTGTACGAGACACTCCAGCATCAAAGCACTACGGGCAAATCACGCCGCGTGATAAGTCCCTTTTTGCTTTGCCGCATGTGTGGCCAGTGCATCCATCAAGTCTGGCGACAGGCAGTCATAGGGAGTGAGGCCAAGCGTTTGCAGACGCGTGCGAATAGCGCTCATTTGCGACGGTGGCGTACCACTCTCAATAACCGAGGAGACGAACGCGGCAAAGCCCGGCGCCGACCAGCCACTTTGCGGCGACAGTTCGGTATGGACGAAATCCAGGCCATAGAAAGCATGGTTCTTATTCTCAATGCGGCCAAAAAGATGCACACCACACTCCCGGCATGCATGGCGCTGGATCGCAGCGCTTTCGTCAACAATGTCCAGCTTCTCACCGTGGGCGATGATGCTGACTTTATCGCGCGGTACGACAGCAATCACGGCAAATAGCGCGCCCGCGGGCTTCCAGCACTTAGTACAACCACAAGCATGATTGTGCAAAGTCTGACTCTCAATCCTGATTTCAACCTTGTCGCTCTGACAAAGGCATTGCAGAGTTCCACCGGCAAAATCTGGTTTTGTCGGGGCGATGACATTATCCACGACGGGGTGGATGGCAACTGTACTCATGATGATTCTCCAGTGGTTCGGACGGGTTAACGTGGCTGATGCCGCGTCGTGGTATAATTAACGTCCATTCAGTAATGGATCACAGTGCGGATTGACTTACCCGCATGCATCAGATCAAAGGCGTCGTTAATCTCATCCAAGGGCAGGGTGTGAGTAACAAAAGGAGCGAGATCGATTTCGCCCTTCATCGCGTCCTCGACCATGCCTGGCAACTGGCTGCGCCCTTTGACGCCGCCGAAAGCCGAACCCAGCCAGCGCCGTCCGGTAACCAGCTGGAACGGACGCGTGCTGATTTCCTTGCCCGCGCCCGCCACGACGATGACCACAGACTGGCCCCAGCCACGGTGAGCACTTTCCAGAGCCGCGCGCATTACGTTAACGTTACCAATGCATTCGAAGGAATGATCGACGCCCCAGCCGGTCATCTCGACGATAACTTGCTGAATGGGTTGGTCATAATCGCTCGGATTGATGCAATCGGTCGCCCCGAAGTTACGGGCAAGTTCAAACTTCGATGCATTGGTGTCGATGGCGATAATACGTCCCGCTTTAGCCTGACGCGCGCCCTGAATCACCGCCAAACCGATGCCGCCGAGGCCAAACACGGCCACCGAGTCCCCTGGTTGAACTTTCGCCGTATTGTGTACCGCGCCAATCCCGGTGGTGACACCGCACCCCAACAGGCAGACATGTTCATGGTTGGCTTTCGGATTCACCTTCGCCAGCGATACCTCGGCGACGACGGTGTATTCACTGAATGTTGAACATCCCATGTAGTGGTAGATGGGTTGGCCGTTATAGGAGAAACGTGTAGTGCCATCCGGCATCAGACCTTTACCCTGCGTGGCTCGCACCGCCACACACAGATTGGTCTTGCCTGATTTACAGAACAGACACTCGCCGCATTCGGCGGTATACAGCGGGATGACGTGGTCGCCAGGCTTAACGCTGGTGACGCCCTCTCCCACCTCAACCACCACACCAGCACCTTCGTGGCCCAGCACCGTTGGGAAAACGCCTTCCGGATCATCACCAGACAAAGTGAAGGCGTCAGTATGGCAAACACCGGTATGGGTGATTTTCACCAATACTTCACCCTTCTGTGGCGGGGCAACGTCGATCTCGACAATTTCCAACGGTTTGCCTGGGCCAAATGCAACAGCTGCACGAGATTTCATGGTAGTCCTCTTATACGAAAAATGGTCAATGAGCAGTAAGTTAACGGAGATAGGAACGCACCAGAGAAACAACATCATCAATGGACTTTTGCGACGTTCCGCTCTCATCAGTGAGATGAGAAAACTCTTCTCGTAAATGGCTCTCCAGCACACCTGCCATTAACCCATTGATAGCACCGCGAACAGCGGCGATTTGCTGCAGGATCGGGCCACATTCAGCACCTTCCTCCAGTGCGCGTTCCAGCGAATCAAGCTGTCCACGTACGCGGCGAACACGTACCAGAACACGTTTTTTCTCTGCTACGGTGTGTGGCATTCACTGCTCCTTAATACTGTAGGGGAGTATCAAAGATACTCCCCTACAGTATTAAGGTCAAGCTGCGATATGCGTTGTCAATACAGCAGGTTGGTCTACTTAATCATAGACCAGGGGATAGCATGGGGGATTGTTATCGAACCAGAGGTGCGTCAGCTGACCTGGTGTCAGGTGAAAAATAGAATGTCGAAAGGCAGCGAGGTGAACATGGTGTTAGCCATGATCATGATGATTAGCGGCAAGGGGCATTATTGCAAAAAAAAGGCTGGCATTGATGCCAGCCCTTTTCTCAACTGCGTTATCGCCGTTTTTTAACGTGTTGCGTTGGTCGGTGCTTTCATATAACGGAAGAAATCATTATCCGGGCTAAGCACCATCACATCCTGATTGCCTTTGAAACTGGTTTCATAGGCACGCAGACTACGAATAAAGGTGTAGAAATCCGCATCCTGACTAAACGCATTAGCAAACAATTTAGCGGCTTCAGCATCCCCTTCACCACGCGTGATCAGCGCCTGACGTTGCGCCTCCGCCAGTGTGCGGGTCACTTCATAGTCTGCAGTAGCCCGCAGTTTTTCCGCCTCTTCCTGCCCCTGAGAACGCTGGCTACGGGCAACGGCTTCGCGTTCGGCACGCATACGATTATAAATAGCGCCAGACACTTCCGCTGGCAGGTTAATCTGTTTAATACGGACATCCACCACCTGAATACCCAACGCCGCCATGCTGTTCGGATTCGGCGCAGGTTCATTGCTCCGGGTTTCCCGCTCTACACGCGCCGCCGCACTGGCAATAGCATCATCGGCAGCCGGCGTCACGACATCATCATCACGACCGGCGCTACCGGTGTTCAATGCATCGCGCACATCCGTCGTCAGACGACCACGGGAATCCGTGACGATATCTTTCACATCCAGACGCCCCATCTCAGAGCGCAAGCGGTCACTGAACTTACGTTTCAGCAAAACTTCCGCCTGAGAAACATCACCCCCCCCCGTCGCCAGATAGTAACGACTGAAATCGCTGATACGCCATTTGATGTAGGAATCAACAATCAGGTCCTTTTTCTCTTTAGTGACAAAGCGATCAGCCTGATTGTCCATGGTTTGAATCCGCGCATCCAACATCTTCATAGATTCGATAAACGGTAGTTTGAAGTGCAACCCCGGCGAATAAACCAACGGCTTATTCTCTGCATCACGCAACACCTTACCGAAACGCAGCACAATGCCACGCTGGCCTTCCTGCACGACAAACAGTGACGTGTAGAGCACCACCAGCACAACAACCAATAATACGATTAATGACTTACGCATCGCTTATTCTCTCCCTTCGCGCTGACTATCACTGCGTTGCGCATTAGCGCGGCGCTGATCCATGATGTCGCTCGGACTGAACGACGAGCTGCTGCTGGCTCGGTCACTACTGTCAGCGGCAGGCGGCAGGCGCAACACACTGCTGCTTTCTTGCGTATTGCGGGTTGATGCGTTACCCGGAGCGCGCAGTAATTGATCGAGTGGCAATACCATCAGATTATTGCCTTTGTCATTAACCAACACTTTGCGGGTATGACTGAGCACCCGTTCCATCGTTTCAATATAAAGACGTTCGCGGGTAATTTGCGGTGCGGCTTTATACTCTGGCAAAATTTTGGCGAAACGCGCCACTTCACCTTGCGCTTCCAGCACCGTACGCGCTTTGTAAGCCCGTCCCTCTTCCAGAATGCGCTGCGCCTGGCCGTTAGCACGCGGCTGCACTTCGTTAGCATAGGCTTCTGCCTCACGCACATACTGTTCGCGGTTTTCACGCGCAGCAATCGCATCGTCAAAGGCTGCTTTCACCTCTTCAGGTGGACGCGCCGCCTGGAAGTTGACGTCAAGAACAGTAATCCCCATGTTATAAGGACGAATAGTCTCATCGATATCACGTTGCGTTTCACTGCGTACTACGGTACGGCCTTCGGTTAGAATGCGGTCCATGCTGGAACGACCAATCACGCCACGTAATGCACTGTCTGTCGCCTGGCGCAGGCTATCATCCGCACTGGTCACGGCAAACAGATAACGTTCGGGATCCGTCACACGATACTGCACGTTCATTTCTACACGCACCACGTTTTCGTCCGAAGTTAGCATCACGCCGGATGCCGCCAACTCACGGACCGCTTCCACGTTCACCGCACGGACCTGATCGATAAATGTGGGTTTCCAGTTCAAACCGGGGTCCACCAGGTGGCTAAACTTGCCAAAACGGGTCACGACCCCACGTTCTGCTTCTTTGATGGTATAGAAACCGCTCGCCGCCCAGATAACCACAGCGGCAACCGCGACGATGCCTGCCAGTTTACCGCCACCACCCAATGTGCGTTGGCCACCGCTGTTGTCGCTATTTTTGCCACCGCCCAAGCTACCCAGTTTCTTACTCAGCTTACGGAAAATATCATCAAGATCGGGAGGCCCCTGTTCACGGCCGCCTTTATTTCCCCCAGAGTTGCCGCCTTGATTATTGCTGCTACCCCACGGGTCGCGGTCCTGTCCGTTCTTACCGGGCTGATTCCACGCCATGTTTATACTCCATTAATTGTGTGTGCGGTGGTATCCCAGACCGGGATACACGTCTCAGGCAATATCAGTCAAACAATGTAATCTACCAGCGTTGGTTCCTGTTTACACAGGCGGCGCCAGTCAATAATGGGCATGCGCACGTGCAAACCGATGCAACCATCATCCTCATTCCACTCTTTTTCTATCGCCTGGATCTGATAAAAGCGGCTACGCAACCGCCCTGCCTCTGGCGGCAGACATAAATTATACTGCGCGATTTCGCCTGACAACCGTTCGCTCAGCGCCTGATACAGCAACGGTATGCCAGCTCCCGTTTGCGCAGATAACCAAACTCGAATCGGCAGGTGTTCATCATTACGATCAATTCGGGGTTCGAAATCCTCAAGCATATCAATTTTATTCATCACTAACAGCGTCGGAACTTCATCCGCTGCAATCTCTTCAAGCACGGTATCCACAGCGGCAATATTTTCATCAACCCGGACATCCGCCGCATCAATAACATGAAGCAACAAAGTGGCCTGGCGCGTTTCCTGCAGCGTGGCTTTAAATGCCGCGACGAGATCATGAGGCAAATGGCGAATGAAACCGACTGTATCAGCCAGCACCACTTCGCCGACATCTGCCACATCCAAACGCCGCAACGTTGGATCGAGTGTCGCAAATAACTGGTCGGCCGTGTAAACATCGGCCGACGTAATGCAATTAAAAAGCGTGGATTTCCCTGCGTTGGTGTAGCCCACCAGGGATACCGTTGAGACATCAGCTTTGGCACGGGCTCGCCTTCCCTGATCTCGCTGTTTTTCTACGCGTTCAAGTCGGGAAAGAATCTGGCTGATGCGGTTACGCAATAAACGCCGGTCAGTTTCGAGCTGAGTTTCACCAGGGCCACGTAAGCCGATCCCCCCTTTCTGGCGTTCAAGGTGTGTCCAGCCGCGCACCAGACGCGTCGCCAGATGGCGCAACTGCGCCAACTCAACCTGTAACTTGCCTTCATGAGTGCGGGCGCGTTGGGCAAAAATATCAAGGATCAGCCCGGTACGATCAATCACCCGGCATTCACACAGGCGCTCAAGATTCCGTTCCTGAGCCGGCGTTAAAGCATGATCAAAGAGCACTACAGACGCACCGCTGGATTTTACCGCATCGGCAATTTCAACTGCCTTTCCTTCACCGACAAAATATTTGGGATGTGGCGCTTTGCGGCTACCTGTCACCACACACAGCGCTTCAACGCCAGCAGAAGAAACCAGCGTTTCAAACTCTTGCAGGGCTTCCGTATCTTTGTCTTGCGAGAAATAGATGTGTACCAGTACGGCCTGCTCGCCGGCATCATAACGGTCAAACAAGCGTTAACCTCTCTAAAATAAATGCCAGAACGGGGGAAAGACTATGGCAATTCCCCGTCATGGAAGTGTCGTTATTACACTTATTCAGCACTGTCGCCATCTTGTTGTGGCTGCGATGGTGCTGCCGGATTCGTACCGCTGTGATGATAGTTGCTGCCAGTAGTGGCGCCCACATTGTTACTGTGGTGGGAAACCGGGCGGGACGGAACAACGGTCGAGATCGCGTGTTTATAGACCATTTGACTAACCGTGTTCTTTAACAAAATGACAAACTGATCGAAAGACTCAATCTGACCCTGCAGCTTGATACCATTCACCAAATAAATAGAAACCGGAACACGTTCGCGACGCAGCGCGTTCAAGAACGGATCTTGTAATGATTGCCCCTTAGCCATTCTATCTTTTCCTTATATGCTTGTTGTTTATTACTTAAGAGTCATACAACTCTGAAATACTGCGTAAAAAATTTGCGCACGATAACAAACCAATTGTACACAATCACCCATGCTTCGCACTAAGAACCTGTAATACCGCATCGCGCGCTAAAACAGGCTGATCACTGTCAAGCCAGTGAACATTCGACCAGCCACGTAACCAGGTGACCTGACGCTTAGCAAGTTGCCGGGTTGCGCAAATTCCCCGATAAACCATTTCGTTATAATCAATCTCACCAGCAAAATACGACCACATCTGGCGATATCCAACACAACGAATGGAAGGCAAGTCCGTATGCAAATCGCCTCGCGCAAACAATGCGCGAGCTTCTTCTTCAAAACCTGACGCCAACATCTGTTCAAAACGTAGCGCGATGCGTTGATGTAACTGTTCGCGACTCGCCGGAGCGATGGCAAACTGATAGACATCATAAGGCAAAACCTCGCCGGCTGTTTTTGTCAGTTCTGTTAAAGTGTTACCCGAAATGAAAAAAACTTCCAGTGCTCGCGAGAGTCTCTGGGGATCATTCGGATGAATACGCCGCCCCGCTACGGGATCTATTTCGCACAACTGGCGGTGCAGGGATTCCCATCCCTTTTCATCCGCCATTCGCTCAATACGCTCGCGCACGTCAGGATCAGCCGAGGGCAACGGCGATAATCCTTCCAGCAACGCCTTGTAATAGAGCATGGTCCCACCAACAAGCAAAGGAATTCGCCCTGACTGAGTGATTTCCGCCATTTCCTCCCGTGCAGCACGACAAAAATCTGCCGCCGACCAGGTCTCTGCAGGATCAAGAATGTTCAGTAACCGATGAGGCGCCTGCGCTAACTCTGCCGCAGTGGGTTTGGCGGTGCCAATATCCATGCCGCGATAAATCAGTGCCGAATCAACGCTAATCAACTCAACCGGTAAACGTTTATGCAGCGCCAGCGCCAGCGCCGTCTTACCGGAGGCTGTCGGCCCCATCAAAAAAATAGCTTTAGGCCTGCTCACCGTCATTCTTTTACTCACACTTCAGGGCATTTAACGCCAAATCAATATCAATGGGTTGCAATAATCCCGCAGGCGGCAGGTTCAACAACGCGGGACAAAGTCGTTCAACTTCCGCTAACAGGGCAATCGCCTGCGCATGATTCCAGTGTAAATGCTCCGCCACTGTATGACGAGCTAACCATTGTGCAACCTGTACTGACGAGATATCCGACTGTCGGGCAAGATAGCCTAACAGTTCTGGAATCAAGTTTTGTAAATTTTGTTGGCGTAATGGTAAAGGCACCGCGCACAAGGTGACATGTTGTCCATCTGGCAACAGTGTTATACCCATTTGCATCAGCAATTCGCCACAACGATTAACCACCTCACGTTCTGACTTCGCCAGTTTTAGTCGTAGCGGGATGAGCAACGGCTGTGCTTTCAATCCTTCATGTCCCGGCTCAAGCTGAGCCTGCTTTAACCAACGCTCCGCAACCGGCAAGGCGAGAAGCGCCAATCCATCGGCGCGTTCAAGCAGTGCATAGTGTTCGCGCACCAGCGTGAGCACACGCCCAAAGCTCTGCACATGTGCATGTAACGGGGCACGCTCCCCGGTATCCGCTGGCGGCTGGGTCACGGATGTTGTCTGCGGTATCGCTTCCTGCGCTTTACCACTTCCCGAAGTTTTTAACAATTGCTGATAAACCGCGCCTTCCCGTTGCTGATAGGCAGGCGGCGCCGGGTGCGATGAGTGAATTGGCCCTGAAGACGCAGGGGCAGCAAAGTGATTTTTGCCCGCTGCTTGTCGGTTTTCTGGTTGCCGGCGCGCGGTTGATGTTACCGGCTCACCGATGCCCGGCAAGGCTGGCGCGCCGGTTTCCTGCAATGCACTCATCACGCCCTGATAGATGAAATCATGCACCAACCGCGATTGATGGAAACGAACTTCATGCTTCGCCGGATGCACATTAACATCCACCTGGTGCGGGTCAATGTGCAGATAAAGCACATAGACCGGCTGTTGCGTATCGCCCAGTGTTTCCTGACAGGCCTGCCGGATCGCATGATTAATCAGTTTGTCGCGCATCATGCGACCATTAACATAACAATATTGTAATTCGCTCACCGGTTGCATCCCGGCAACCCAACCATGCAAGCTGAGATCGCCATGCTGCCACGCAATCGCCAGCGCATGATCCATAAACGTGGTACCACAGATTGCGCCAAGACGGCGCAGACGTTGGCTTTCATCGCTGGCCCCACGGTACTGACGAATCAATTTTCCATTATGGGTCAGTGAGATCGCCACATCAAATCGCGCCAGCGCAATGCGGCGTACCACTTCATCAATGTGGGTAAATTCCGTCTTTTCGGTACGCATGAATTTGCGGCGGGCAGGCGTGTTGTAAAACAAATCCAGCACTTCCAGCGTGGTGCCTGTGGGGTGAGCCGCGGGTTTAACCGTCACCGCCATTTCGCGCCCTTCGGCATAAGCCTGCCAGGCTTCACTCTGTTCAGCGGTACGTGAGGTCAGTGTCAGACGAGCGACAGCACTGATGCTGGCCAGCGCTTCGCCGCGAAAACCAAGACTCATGATCGCTTCAAGATCATCAAGCGAGGCGATTTTGCTGGTGGCATGACGGGCCAGCGCCATGGCCAGTTCATCTTTATTAATACCGCATCCGTTATCGCGAATACGGATCAATTTTGCGCCGCCTTGTTCAATCTCGATATCAATGCGCGTCGCGCCCGCATCAAGGCTGTTTTCCACCAGTTCCTTCACCACCGATGCTGGGCGTTCAACCACCTCGCCCGCAGCGATTTGGTTAGCAAGTTGAGGAGGCAGGACCTGAATGGGCATGGTGATTCCTTATTACGCGGGTACCTGAAACGAATGCAATGATGAATAAATCTGATTATCAGCAGCCGGGATGCGCGTTCCGTTTTATGATTCAGGGATAGTCAATGTTTGCCCCAGCATAACACTGGTCGACTTCATATTGTTCGATTGCATGATGGCCTGCGAACTGACGCCATAATGGGCGGCAATCGCTGTCAATGAATCACCACGCACGACTTTGTGTCGCAATGCACGCTTTGCCGCACCGATGGAGGCGGTCGTACTACGACTGGCGGGCACTTTTAGCCGCTGCCCGACCCAAACCCCGTTTTTTTTCAGCTTATTTAGCTGCATCAGTGTCGTCATCGATACCCCATACTGCGCAGCAATCCCCGACAACGTTTCCCCGCGCGCCACCACATGGCGCGTGGTGGTCACCACATCTGGTGTAACAGCGGGCGCGCTGTCGGAAGTGACATTACCGACCGCAGCGGACTCAAGCGGCCGGTTTTCCTCCTTTGGGATCGCTTGTAACGGATGCGCCAGGAAGTAATTGCGTAGTCCTTTATAAATCGACTCGGCAATTTTTTCCTGATACGCGCTACTGCCAAGCAGGCGCTCCTCCGACGGATTACTGATAAAACCGGTTTCCACCAGCAAAGAAGGGATATCCGGTGAACGCAACACGCCCAGACTGGCGTGTTCAGGGCGGCGTTTGTGTAAAGCGCCCACACTTTGCAATTGTTGGATAACCTTCGTCGCCACATCATAGCCAACACGCTGTGAATGGCCGAACTGTAGATCAAGAACCGCCTGACTCAGATACGGGTCCGCCTTGCTATTCGCCAGCAAATCGCCCGCCCCGCCCAATAACTCTGACTGTTTCTCATGTTGCTCCAGCCAGTTCGCCATTTCACTGTTTGCCCGCCGATTAGACAACACCCACACCGAAGCCCCACGAGCGCTGCGGTTCGGGGCCGCATCCGCGTGAATGGAGACCAGTACGTTAGCATTCTGTTTACGTGCCACATCCGAACGACCCATAACCGAAATAAAGTAATCACCGTCACGGGTGAGTACGGCTTTGAACATCGGATCGCTATTCACCAGCCCTTTTAGTTTGCGCGCAATGGCAATCGTGACATTTTTTTCTTTCAGGCCATTCATGCCCGTCGCGCCAGGATCCTGGCCACCGTGACCCGCATCAATCGCCACAATCACCGTTTCATTGCCGTCATTGCGGCGAGCCGACCTGGCCGGCATATCGTTGCCGCTGACCGCCGCCACGTTATTATTGTTAAAGGGGTTGCGCGTCGTCTCCAGTGGCGCCACCGAGGTGACTGGATTGCGTGCCGCGCGGCTTACCGGCGGCGACGTCGTGCTCACTGCTGGTTGTGAAGAGGCAATGGTAAACACCACCTGATAACCATTGCCGTTACGTTGTGCAAGCGCTCGTGTCTTGCCCGCTTGCGTCAGATCAAACACCAGACGAATGCTGTCGCTCTGTTGCGGCTGGCTATTACGGATACGCTTCAGCATGTTCTCACCGCTGAAGATCAATGGCAGCCCCTGAATCGCCCCGGACTGACGCACATCAAGCACCACGCGCTCAGGGTTATGCAAGGTAAAGAACGCATAAACCGGCTGACCATTAAAACTGAGTGTCACCGTCGCCTGCCGCTCGCCATTAGACACTTTTATATCTGAAAGACTCGCCGCCAAAGACGAGAAAGTGAACAGGCATAATGCCAGCAACAGCCAGGCGTTAACACGCGATATCATGGATTATCCTCGCGTGCGTTGAACTGCCGCAACAGCGCGTCCCCTGCCAGCGACATGGCATGAATATCGGCTTGCCGCGCCTGATCCACATAATGAAATGTTATCGCCAAATCCGCTGGCGGCAATACGCCGTCCCCTTGCTGCGGCCACTCGATCAAACACAGCGCATCGCCAGAAAAATAGTCACGAATTCCCATGAACTCCAGTTCTTCCGCATCAGCCAGACGATAAAGATCGAAATGATACACTGTCCGATGGCTCAGGGAATAGGGTTCAACCAGCGTATAAGTTGGGCTTTTCACATTTCCCTGATGGCCCAGCGCCTGTAAAAAACCACGGCTGAAGGTCGTTTTCCCGGCGCCCAAATCGCCATAGAGATAGATAACCCGCACACTGTTGCAGGCGTGGGCCAGTTGAGCGCCCAATGCAAGGGTTGCGGCCTCATCGGGCAATGCGATAACACAGGTTTTCATGCTTTCTTATTCGTGATCTCAGGGTTTACAAATAGATACAATTCAGCAAACAAATCTGTCGCCAGCATTCCACGCATGCCATATCGCGCAGCCAACACGTCAGCGGCGGCGCCATGCACCACACAGCCGGCACATGCTGCATCATACAACGGAAGCCGTTGCGCCAACAGTGCGCCAATAATGCCTGAAAGCACATCGCCCATGCCGCCGGAGGCCATGCCTGCGTTACCCACATCAGCAAACGCGATTGCCCCTTCATGGCTGGCGATCACCGTTCCCGCACCTTTTAACACCACCACCCCGCCATAGCGTTTTACCAACTGTTGCGCCGCATGTAAGCGGTCACTTTCAATTTCCGCTGTTTTCACATTCAGCAATCGGCTGGCTTCGCCTGGATGGGGCGTGATAATCCGATTTTGACGTTTATCAGGACTGATTGCCAGCAGGTTAAGCGCATCCGCATCCCAAAGCATCATTTTCTGTGATTTTTCGACACTTTTCAGCGCCTTCTTACCCCATTCTTGCTGACCGAGTCCGGGGCCTGTTACAATCACATCCGCCCATTCCAGACCTTGTTCGAGGGTCTTGCTACTCAGTTCATGTACCATCAACTCAGGTCTGGCCGTTAACAACGGCGCCACATTATCTTTGTGAGTGAGCACTCGCACTAATCCTGCTCCGGCACGTAAAGCCGCTTCCGCAGTCATGCGGATTGCTCCTGCGGTACCATAATCGCCACCGATAACCAGTAAACAACCATGATCCCCTTTATGTGATGTCGGCTGACGGGGTTTCAGCCATTGTTGCAGGGATGTCGCGTCATAACGCGCCATCGGCGCAACCTTGCCTCGCAACCAGTTGTCCAGCCCCAGCGCGTGATAATGCAGTTTACCCACCACATCGCGCGCTTTACCGGTGAGCAGCCCTGGCTTTATCGCTATCATGGTCAGCGTATGGGCCGCGTGTATCACCTCACCCGGCGTTGTACCGTTAGCAGCCACTAACCCGGAAGGAATATCAAGCGCAAATACCGGTGCGGCATGCTGGTTAGCCTGCCGAATTAACGTTGCATAAGACGCTGCGGGAGGACGATTCAGCCCGGTCCCCAGCAAGGCATCAACAATCACATCAACCTGCTCCGGCCAGACCGCATCGGCGGCATGAATCAGCCCGCCGGCTTCCAGCCAACCAGCGCGTGCCATATCCGCTTCCTCCGGCAGCGTGTTACTGCTTTCGCAGGCCAGCAGCGTCACCGTAAAACCAGCCGCCTGCGCCAGGCGCGCGACCACATAACCGTCGCCGCCATTATTCCCTGCACCGCACAAAACCAGCCAATGACGCGCATCGGGCCAAAGCAGGCGAATATGGTCAAACGCGGCGCTTCCTGCACGCTGCATCAGTTCATACAAGGTAATACCGAGGTCATCCGCCCCCTCGCGTTCCAGTTGTTTCAGCGCCTGCGCAGGCCAGACAGAATGTGGTAAACTGTCACTGTTTTCTTTCTGTTTATGGTCAGTCATGTCATACCCTCTCGATCTCCATCAACTTGCTCAGGATATAAAACTGTGGGGGCTGTCGCTCGGTTTTCAGCAAGTCGGCATCTGCGATACGGACTTAAGCGCTGAAGAGCCACGCCTGCAAGCGTGGCTGGACAAACAATACCACGGCGAAATGGCATGGATGGAGCGCCACGGCATGATGCGTGCTCGCCCTCATGCATTACTACCGGGCACATTACGCGTGATCAGCGTGCGGATGAACTATTTACCGGTCAAGGCCGCGTTCGCCAGCACATTAAAAAATGCCCGCCTTGGCTATGTTAGTCGTTATGCGCTGGGTCGTGACTATCACAAAGTGATGCGCAATCGGTTAAAAAAGTTGGGTGAGATGATCCGAGAGCGGTGTTCGGAGGCAAATTTCCGCCCGTTTGTCGATTCCGCGCCGCTACTTGAGCGCCCACTGGCGGAAAAGGCGGGCCTCGGCTGGACCGGTAAACACACATTACTCCTTAACCGCGAGGCCGGTTCGTGGTTTTTTCTCGGCGAATTACTGATAGACCTGCCGTTGCCGGTGGATCAACCGCAAGCAGAGCAGTGTGGGCGGTGTGTCGCCTGCATGACGACCTGTCCGACCGGCGCCATTGTCGCCCCTTATGTCGTCGATGCGCGCCGTTGTATTTCTTACCTCACCATTGAGCTGGAAGGCGCTATTCCTGAAGCGTTTCGCCCACTGATTGGCAACCGGATCTATGGTTGCGATGACTGCCAGTTAATTTGCCCATGGAATCGTTTCGGCCAGCTTACCGATGAAGCGGATTTCAGCCCACGCGCAGCGCTACATGCCCCTGCACTGCCTGAGCTATTCATCTGGGATGAAAACCATTTCTTACAGGTGACGGCGGGGTCTGCCATTCGTCGCATTGGACATGTGCGCTGGCTGCGTAATGTCGCGGTCGCACTGGGCAACGCGCCTTATGATGCAGACAACATCCGCGTACTGACGCAACGACTGGGTGAAAATGCCATGCTGGATGAACATATTCACTGGGCAATAGCACAGCAAGAATCGAAACGACGAGAAAACAGCATTGAAGTACAACCTCCCCGACAAAAACGTCTGGTTCGTACCATTGAAAAAGGTTTACCCCGTGATGCTTAGCGGTCTACATAATCACAAAACGGACCGAAACTATTTTTCCACATCCTGTGCATAAAAATAAAAATTCTTTGTCATTCAATTGTCACAGAAACCGCAAGTGATCAAGACGACAATTTTGAATAAAATTATATAAATAAAAAACAATGAGTTATAAAAAAAATCTCAATCAGCGTCACATGACGGCAACGCAACGAACACACTAAGATCTGTGGATAAGTCTGTTCACAACATTATGACTAACTGCAAGGAAGGCCTTATACACAGCAGCTCCCACTGTGGATAACCCGCAGCATTAACACGAAGTGGCGGGTACGCGGGCAGCAAAGAAGATTTAAATATAATGCGTTGATTAATAATAAATTTTACTAAATCCGCACGCCTGTCCGGCGCAATTATGCGCCGCGCGAAGAACGAATGGCAAGCCCTTTCTGAACATCCTTAAGTTAATACAGCCAGCATCCCCGGCGCCACGCTGTGCGCTGGGGGTACCATCACGTTAAATTCCCCGGGTGATAACAACAAGACACCCGGCACGCGGAATAAACAGAAAAACGAATGTATTAACACCTGAGTGAGTATAAGAAATGGAGGTTTTCCGCAACGATGACGCCCACTGCATTCACTGTGGGCGGTATCCGTCACATCGCTTTCGATGCCGATGGCGGGAGCAGCTTTACCAGGTAACTGGCAAGATAATTCGCCGATGACATGCTTAAGTGGTTATCATCAAACAGCAAGGGATGATCATTTAATAACATATTGCAGCGATCTTTTTCGCACAAAACTGAGGCTGGCATAAAACGAGTAATGCTGGGATCAACAGATTTATCAATTTGTGCAAAGGACGTATCAGCAAAGATAAACCCGGGATTTCTGCCGCGCGCCAGACTGGTTGGTACATCGACGCCAGCAGAAGGGACTGGTCCAATGATAATGACTTTTTTGCCATGAGCTGCCAGTCGCTCGGCCGTTTTCTTGAAACTATCATAGAATGCCTGAGCCGGATAAACCTGATATCGCGCAGCCATTATCACCACGTTAATATCTTTATCTTGCTCCAGAAATTGTATTGCCCTTGCATTATGCGCGATACAATCGGGCCGGGCATCTAACTGGAAGTCTAATGCCGGAGGGCAAGAAGAATAGGTAATTTCGTACAAACTGACATTATTATTGCCCAAAGCCAGTGAAAGTTCCGCGCCATGGCTATCAGCCCATACGGCAACGGTTGGTTTTCCGGGACCGAAATGACAATATTGCGAAGTTTGCGGCACGCCATGGTCAAAGTGGCATTGGGTTCGGGCAGCGCTGGAATCTTTATGTGCAGAGACGTAGCGCATCGTCTGCGCACTGAATCGTTCTGGCCATCCTCCCTGGGTAAAGGTCGCCAGAGTGGCCACAATCAACAAAGAAAAACCCCAGGCACTGACTTTATATAGCTTGCGGGCAGGATACGCCTTGCGGTCGCGGAAAGGCCGTTCAATAAAACGCCATGATATGACAGCAAAAATTATTGCAACAGCAACCACCATCAATTGGCCCGTGCTATCCGTGAGCAAGTTCCAGTTTCTAAAGAAAACAATCAGTGGCCAGTGCCAAAGGTAGAGAGAATAGGAAATCAGCCCGATAAACACCACCGGTTTCCATGACAGAATTTTCCCCACCAGCGACTTTTCCGCCGCATAGATAATACATACGCTACCGAATACCGGGAGTGCCGCAGCATATCCCGGAAAAGGGGTCGTTGCGTCAAACAAAAAGACACCCGCTAAAATACACAGCAAACCCGCCAACGAAATCAGTTCATTTACAGTGCTATTTTCAGTTTTGGGCAGAAGATTAAACGCCAGCAATGATCCGGCAAGAAGTTCCCATGCACGTGACGGCAGCAGATAAAATGCCGCAGAAGGTTTCTGGTGGGTGAGCAGGATACTCAACAGGAACGACGCGAGAAAAATAACCAGCAAAATTAATGCGGAGGAACGGTTAAACTTTTTAATGAGAAAGAATAAAAGAATCGGAGCAAATATATAAAACTGTTCCTCCACGCCCAAAGACCATGTGTGCAATAAAGGGCGTTCTTCAGCATCGGCGGAAAAATAGCCTGATTTTTTCCAGCTCACAATATTTGAGACAAAGAGCAATGCACCGGCCACTTCTTTCGGCAAAAACTGATATTCGTCGGGTAATAACGCAAAAGGTGAAACGACGAGCACAAATAATACAACCGAGAAAAGTGCAGGGAATATCCTTCGGATACGTCGCTCGTAGAAAGCGATAATACTGTAGCTACCAGAACGAATATCCTTAAGCAAAATTGATGTAATAAGAAAGCCACTTATCACAAAGAAGATATCTACACCCACATAGCCGCCAGAAACAACGGTAAATCCGGCGTGGAACAACAGAACAGGGAGAATAGCTAAAGCACGTAACCCGTCGATATCGGGGCGATATTTAATTACCACAGTGGATGGCTCCGGTCTGTATAGCACAGTCATAATCAATAGTTACAAAAAGATAACACATTGTCATGATCAAGCTCTAACTCGGCAGATCAACTGATTAAAATTCAGATTTAACCTTATTATCCGATAAAACAATACGTACTTTCCTGTAAACCCCGATAACGTCTTACTCGCCTCCGCCAGCCAAATGGCGCAAGGCAGGCCAGTGACGGCCTGCCTTGCGGTTATCAGGTATTAGTGAGCAGGCTGCAAATACCCGGCCCCAATAGGCCGGTCCTGCTTTCCCATATCCACACGGGTCGCTGTTAATGACTGAGGCCAGCCCGCTGCCCACTATGCAGTGCATCACGTTCTGCCTGTTGTAAATCTTTGTATAAATTCGCCATATACAAAATCAACACGGCTGAGAACGGTAAACCACATAACACCACGGCGGTTTGCATCGCAGTGAAACTGCCAGCATACAATAAACCGATACACAGCAACGTGGTCAATATCGCCCAAAAAATTCGCAGCCATGCTGGCGCGTCATCATTGACCGTACCGCCCTGACTCGACAAATTAGCGATCATCAGGGTGCCGGAATCCACTGGCGTCAGGAACAACACAAAGCTGATCACCACGGTAAATCCGGCGGTAATTTTGGTGTAAGGCAGGTATTCAAACAGTTTAAAAATCGACATTGGCGGATCTGACAGCGCAATTTTCCCTAACAGGATGTTGCCATTCTCGAGGATCAAACTGATAGCGGTGTTACCAAAAATGGACAACCACGCAAGGGTAAATCCTAACGGAATCAACAGTACCCCTAAAATCAGTTCACGAATCGTACGCCCTTTGGAAATACGGGCAATGAACATTCCGACGAAAGGCGCCCACGCCACCCACCATGCCCAGTAAAATAATGTCCAGGCGCCCTGCCACTGTTGCGCTTTACCGTACAGATAAAGATCAAAACTTTTACCCACAATGGAGGTAAGATAATCGCCGGTATTCTGTACCAGGCCATTAATTAAATTCAGTGTCGGTCCGGTCACGAATACAAACAATAACAACACACACAGGAAACCAACATTGATATTGGACAGCACAGCAATGCCCTTTTCCACCCCGGTCACCGCCGCCAGCGTCGCTACCACCATCATGATGACAATCAACACCAACAACACATGGGTGTTCTGATCAACATTGAACAGATAGTGTAACCCGGAATTAACCAACAACGCGCCGATGCCAAGGTTAGTCACCATCGAAATCACCGTCACCAGAATGCCGAAGCTATCTACCAGATGGCCGATCCAGCCATTTGTCCGCGCGCCAAAAATCGGATACAGCGCGGAGCGCAACGCCAAAGGCAAACCGCGACAATAAGCAAACCAGGCCAATGCGGTGGCGATCAGCGCGTACAGCGCCCAGCCATGTAATCCCCAGTGCAGGAAAGTGATGGCCATTGCCTGACGCGCCGCCTGCACACTACCACCGACGCCTTCCGGTGGTTCAAGGAAGTGATCCAGCGGCTCATAGGCGCCGTAATAAACCAGCGCAATACCAATCCCGGCGGAAAACAGCATCGCCACCCATGAGGCATAGCTGAATTGCGGTTTTTCATCCTCCGCCCCAAGCCGAATCTTACCGAAGCGCGACAGTGCCAGCCAAAAGACAAACACCATACACGCCACCATCAACAGCATGTAGTACCAGCCAAATACATCGGAAACCCACACTTGCGCGTGATTTAGCCAAAGTTGGCTACCTGCAGGGAAACACACAATAAGTACGCCCAGTAGCAGAATCACTGCGGCTGAGCTGATAAACACCGGAAGATTAAGCCTGATCGGTTCTGTACCGACATCTTTAGGAGCTATCGCTGTCATTTAAAGGGTCCAGGAGAGGAAAATTAAACGGGCTAACGTAACGATTAGTTAACGTAAAGCCACCATTTTGTTGACAAGTTTGCAGCATATAGGGTATTGATTGAACGTTCAATCAATTAAATTCTACTGACACGAAGAAAAAAACTGAGGGTACGATGTACCGTAAAGACATTCCAGAACAGCGCAAAGTGCAGCTGATTAACGCCGCCTTTGAAACCATCGGCGAGGTCGGTCTGGCTAGCGTCACCATGTCGCAGGTTGCCACTCAGGCGGGCCTGTCCACCGGTATCGTTAGCCACTATTTTGGCGATAAAGAAGGCTTACTGAACGCCACCATGCGCAAGATTTTGCGCGATCTGTACGATGCGGTCGCCACATGTCGGGCACAGGCGGAGGACACGCCGCGCGCGCAACTGCAAGCCATCATTGCCGGCAACTTCCATGCCAGCCAGATCACGCCGAAAGCGATGCGCACCTGGCTCGATTTTTGGGCCGCCAGTATGCATCGCCCGGCGCTGCGCCGTCTGCAACGCGTCAACGACCATCGCCTCTATACCCATATCTGCTGTCAATTCCTACGCGTGCTACCACAAAACGCCGCACGCCGTTCCGCGCGTGGACTGGCAGCGATGATTGACGGACTGTGGCTGCGTGGCAGCCTGTCCGGCGACCATTTTGATAGCGCACAAGCCTGCCAAATCGCGGAAGACTATGTCGACAATATTCTCGCGCTACAACCGCATCGCGCGCACTAACGGAGCCTGATTAATGAGCCAATTTCCCTTACAACAACTGTATATCGATGGTGCGCTGACTGATGCCACGAGCGGTGAAACCTTCAACACCATCAATCCGGCAAACGGTGAGATTCTGGCGCAGGTACAACGCGCCAGTGAAGCAGACGTGGAACGCGCAGTGGTCAGCGCCGAACGCGGGCAGCGGATCTGGGCATCCATGACGCCCACTGAGCGTTCCCGAATTCTGTTACGCGCCGTAGATATCCTGCGTGCCCGTAACGATGAACTGGCACGACTGGAAACCCTTGATACCGGTAAACCTTTCGCCGAAACCTCCACGGTCGATATCGTAACCGGCGCTGACGTACTGGAATATTACGCCGGGCTGGCGACAGCAATTGAAGGCGAACAATATCCGCTGCGTGATAACAGTTTCTTCTATACGCGCCGTGAACCACTGGGGGTTACCGCCGGGATTGGCGCCTGGAACTACCCGATCAAGATTGCGTTGTGGAAATCCGCACCAGCACTGGCCGCCGGCAATGCAATGATTTTTAAACCCAGTGAAGTCACGCCCCTGAGTGTGCTTAAGCTGGCAGAAATCTACAGCGAAGCCGGATTACCGCCGGGTGTATTTAACGTGCTGCAGGGTGCGGGCCGCCAGGTTGGGCAATGGTTAACCGAGCATCCGCGCATCGAAAAGATCTCCTTCACCGGTGGTGTGGAAACCGGCAAAAAAGTGATGGCCAGCGCGGCATCCTCATCACTGAAAGAAGTCACGATGGAACTGGGCGGCAAATCGCCGCTGGTGATTCTGCCGGATGCCGATATTGATCGAGCGGCCGACATCGCCATGATGGCGAACTTTTTCAGCTCCGGCCAGGTATGTACCAATGGTACCCGGGTGTTTATCCATCGCTCACAACAGGCAGCCTTTGAACAGGCACTGTTGCAACGCGTGGCGCGTATTCATCCCGGCGACCCGCATGACAGTAGGACCAATTTTGGTCCACTTACCAGCTTTGCCCATCTGGAAAAGGTACTGAAATACATCGATACCGGCAAAACGGAAGGCCCGCGCCTGCTCACTGGCGGCGAACGCATCACAGAAGGCGAATTTGCCCGCGGCGCCTGGGTACAACCGACCATTTTTAGCGATTGCGCAGATCATCACACCATTGTTCGTGAAGAGATTTTCGGACCGGTGATGAGCATTCTTACCTGGGATGACGAAGAAGAAGTGATCCGCCGCGCTAATGACACCCATTTTGGTCTTGCTGCTGGCGTTGTGACCAACGATTTGTCACGAGCGCATCGCATTATCCACCGTCTGGAAGCCGGCATTTGTTGGATCAATACCTGGGGAGAATCCCCGGCGCAGATGCCTGTCGGCGGTTACAAACAATCCGGTGTTGGGCGTGAAAATGGTCTTGCTACCCTCGCCCACTACACGCGGATCAAATCTATCCAGGTTGAACTGGACAAATTCACTTCTGTATTTTGATGGTGAGGACGGTGTTATGAGTAACCGCAGGGAATATGATTATATTATTATTGGTGCAGGATCTGCCGGTAACGTACTGGCGACGCACCTGACTGAAGATGCGGATGTCAGCGTGCTGCTGCTGGAAGCAGGCGGACCTGATTATCGTCTTGATTTTCGTACCCAAATGCCCGCAGCCCTTGCTTACCCGTTGCAGGGACGACGTTACAACTGGGCTTATTTGACCGATCCCGAGCCTTATATGAATAACCGCCGCATGGAATGCGGCCGCGGCAAAGGTCTGGGTGGATCCTCGTTGATCAACGGCATGTGTTATATCCGCGGCAACGCGCTGGATTATGATAACTGGGCAAAACAGTCGGGCCTGGAAAACTGGAGTTATCTTGATTGCCTGCCCTATTTTAAACGCGCGGAACATCGCGATATTGGCGGCAACGACTACCATGGTGACCATGGCCCGGTCAGAGTGACCACGCCGAAAGCCGATAATAATGTGTTATTCCATGCCATGGTAGACGCTGGCGTACAGGCGGGATATCCACGCACGGAAGATCTGAATGGTTACCAGCAGGAAGGGTTTGGTCCGATGGACAGAACCGTCACCCCCAATGGTCGTCGCTCCAGCACGGCCCGTGGCTATCTTGATCAGGCGCGCGCGCGTACCAATCTGACCATTGAAGTGCATGCCCTGACTGATCGGATCCTGTTTGACGGCAAACGCGCCATCGGCGTCAGTTGGTTACAACATGATAAATCTAACCAGGCATTTGCCCGCCGTGAAGTGTTGTTGTGTGGCGGCGCGATTGCTTCACCGCAGATTTTACAACGCTCCGGCGTCGGCCCGGCCGACGTATTAAAAAGTCTGGATATTCCGCTGGTGTCACATCTGCCAGGCGTGGGTGCTAACCTGCAAGACCACCTGGAAATGTACCTGCAATATGCCTGTAAGCAGCCGGTATCTTTATCACCGGCGCTGAAATGGTATAACCAGCCGGCGATCGGCGCGGAATGGCTGTTCTCCGGCACCGGCATCGGCGCCAGTAACCAGTTTGAAGCCGGTGGGTTTATTCGTACTCATGAAGAATTCGCCTGGCCAAACATTCAGTACCATTTCCTGCCAGTGGCGATTAACTATAACGGATCGAATCCGATTAAAGTTCACAGCTTCCAGGCGCATGTTGGCTCAATGCGTTCACCCAGCCGTGGCCGGATACAGGTGCGTTCACGTGATCCGCGCGAACACCCCAGCATTTTATTTAACTATATGTCCCATGAGCAGGACTGGCGTGAATTCCGTGCGGCAATCCGTATCACCCGTGAGATCATGCAACAAGCTGCGCTGGACCCATACCGCGGACATGAAATTTCACCCGGCGCCAATTGCCAAAGCGATGATGAACTGGATAACTTTGTTCGCCATCATGCTGAAACGGCCTACCATCCCTCCTGCTCCAATGCCATGGGTTACCATGATATGGCCGTGGTGGGCGGCGATGGCAAAGTTCACGGGCTGGAAAACCTGCGTATCGTCGATGCGTCAATCATGCCGCAAATCACCACGGGCAACCTCAATGCGCCAACCATCATGATTGCGGAGAAAATCGCTGACATGATCCGTGGACGTCAACCGCTGCCTCGTGTTGAAGTGCCTTACTATGTGGCGAATGGTGCTCCGGTGCGGCAGAAGAAATAACGCCCTACACCCGCAGATATCCCCGTTGCCCTGATGATTAAGCCCGGCAACGGCGAAACACCACTTACCCGGCCACAGACAAGCCTCACGCGTGTCTGTGGCATTAATTAAGCCTCACCGTCTCCTTCAGGTCATCCATCCAAAGGGCAAAAAGTGCAATCGGTTAGCTAAGCAATATCAACGCCATACTTCTCATCTGTAAATATGGCGTCCGCTTACACCAGCGTGCCGTAGCATTGATCCTCACAGTCAATAAAGTTGATCTGCATCACAAATGACCCCCAGAAAGGTTTGATGGCTTTTTGCACCAAATTGATCTGAATGGGCTAAATGTGTGCAGATAAAAAATGCTGCCGCCACCTGAAAAAAAACCGGATTTGCGCGTGTGCTCTGCCTTGCCAGCGTAAATCACTTTTTGGCCCAAAAATTGCTTACTTCTTACTATGGCTGCTTAACGGGTCGATCAACGGACAAAGCACGCTAATTTTTTAACATAAATTGGTCCAGCCAGTGGACAATCAGGATATTAAGTAGGGTCGCATTACATGAATAAGTTTCAGCCCGTCAGCGTTACACGTTTGTATCGGCAAATCGCCGATCAGATAGCAGGGAAGATCAAAGAGGGAGACTTTCTACCAGGCAATCGCTTGCCGGCGGAACGGGAACTCGCTGAACAACTCCAGGTGAGCCGTACATCGGTGCGAGAAGCATTGATTGCTTTGGAGATTGGAGGGTTTGTAGAAGTTCGCGTGGGTAGCGGTGTGTATGTTACTGCCAACGGCGCGGGTTTAAATAACCTGTCCGGGGCGCTTGTCGGTCATTATGCGGATATAGGGGCGTTCGAGCTGATAGATGTGCATTTACTTATCGAGCCAGAGTGTGCGGCCCGGGCGGCAACGCAAGGTTCCGAGGACGAACTGGCAAAAATAATCACGGCCGGTCGGGCAATGGAGGACTCGGATAACCCGCGCTTACATAACCGCATGTTTCATTTGGCCATCTCTCAAGCCACAGGAAACGCGGCCATGGCATTAACGGTAGCGAATCTTTGGGAAATGCATGATGACAGCGTGATGTTCTACAAACTGGAACAACACCTGGCCGAGCGAGAATCCTGGAAGCATGCGGAGTGTGAGCATCGCGAACTTATTGCGGCAATCGTCACTCGTGACCCTGTCGCAGCAAAACGCGCCATGCGAAAACATTTTCTGGGAAGTCGACGACGGCTGGGCGAAGTGTTCAATAGCAAGCAAGGTATTTTTTAACCACTCTCGGTAAATCCTACCGGGGTTACCATCCTGATATTGGTCCAACCACTGGTATACCGGACCATATGGTATTGACGGCTTTACTCGGGTTGATGACCCCGGTTGGCTGCAGTTGAATTTATGACGGAGCAAACAATGAAACAAACGTTTTTGAAGTGCGCCGCGATGGTACTCGGCCTGGCAATCCTGACCAATAGTGCGTTAGTCCGGGCGGATGATGACAAGCCGGTTCATGGCGGCACGCTGGACGCTGTTGTGCAACCTGAACCGCCTATTCTGATGCTTGGCCTCAATCAGCAATCACCCACGCAATATGTGGGCGGCAAAATTTATGAAGGGTTATTGACCTATTCCCCGGACTTAAAGCCAATGCCCTCACTGGCTAAGTCATGGAAAGTATCGGAGGACGGACTGACCTATACGTTCAATCTGCAGAGTGGCGTCAAGTGGCATGATGGCAAGCCGTTTACGTCTGCCGACGCAGTATTCAGCGTTGATAAGTTTCTGCGCGAAAGTCACCCGCGTGTCCGCGTAGTAATTAACAAATACCTGGAATCGGTCACCGCGCCCGATGATCTGACCGTGGTATTTAAGTTGAAAGAACGATTTACGCCGTTTCTCGGCCTGTTTGGCGCAGACAATATGACCATGGTGCCAAAACATATCTATGAAGGGACTGACTTCAAAACCAACCCGGCGAATCAGACGCCCATCGGTACCGGTCCGTTTAAATTCAAAGAGTGGAAAAAAGGGTCATATATTACGTTAGTGCGTAACCCGGACTACTGGAAAAATGGCAAGCCTTATCTGGATCAAATCGTATTTCATGTTATTCCGGATGCCGCGTCTCGTTCGGTCGCCTTCGAAAAGGGAGACGTGCAGTTGTTACGCGGCAATGATATCGACTATGTGGATGTTAAGCGTCTCAAGGCACTGCCGGGAGTGGAATATACCAACAAAGGCAACGAAATGTTCTCGCCAATGACATCCATGGTGATGAACGAGCGCAAACCGCCCTTTAATAATGTGAAGGTGCGGCAGGCGGTAATGCATGCAATCAATCGTAAGTTTATCGTCGACAACATTTTCTTTGGCATCGGCAAAGTGGCTACTGGCCCCATATCTTCCTCTACGCCGTTTTACGATAAAAATGTACCTGACTACGATTACGATTTGAACAAAGCCAGGGCGCTGATCAAAGAGTCCGGCGTTGATGTCGGGGCGACCACCGTCAGGATCCTCTCCTACCCCTACGGATCAGCCTGGGATCGCCTCGCCGAATATACCAAACAAAGCCTTGAGCAAATTGGCTTTCATGTCGACATTGAAGCAGCGGATGCCGGCGGATGGGCACAACGGGTAGCGAACTTCGACTTCGACCTGACCTATCATTTTACTGACCAGTTCGGTGATCCCGCGATCGGGGTTTCACGGTTATTTTTAACCAGCAACATCGTCAAGGGATCGCCATTCGTCAACAATGAAGGTTACAGCAACCCCAGGGTAGACGATTTACTGATCCGGGCCTCTTCCGCACAAACCCCCGAGGAGCGTCAGAAGCTGTATTCTCAGGCTCAATATATTCTGGTGGATGAAGTGGCCAACGGCTACTTATTCGAAATTAAGAATGTGAGCTTCTATCGCAGCAATATAAAGAACCTGATCACCTCCGGGATCGGTTTGAATGCCTCTTTTGACAGCGTCTATATCAAGAAATAACGCCTTGCGCCAATGATCGCAACCTGCCGGGGGAGCGGTCATTGGCCAGGATACAACGCGGTATTAGCCCATTCACTTAATAGAGCGCTTTTTACCATGAAATTTTTTTCATTCCTGCTTTCCCGACTCGGCAAGGCTCTCATTGTTATCCTTGGCGTGGTTACGGTGAATTTCCTGTTGATCCGCCTGGCACCGGGTGATCCCGCCGCCATTATGGCGGGCGAGGCTGGTGCGAGCGACCCCAGCTATCTCACGCAACTGCGCACGCAGTTTGGTTTTGATCAACCTCTTTATTATCAGCTTTGGGTCTATATCAAGGGTATTTTTCATTTTGATTTCGGCTATTCCTATCGTAATGAATTGCCGGTATTGCAGCTAATTCTCGATCGTCTACCGGCAACACTGTTGCTGATGGGGTGCGCATTTATTTTTTCTATTGTAACCGGGGTGCTGCTGGGTGTTTTGGCCTCGCGAAGCCGTTACACCAACCGGCATAAATGGGTCGACAGCCTCATCATGTTTGGCGCGTTGATTCTTTACGCGACCCCATTGTTCTGGCTATCGCTACTGGGGATTTTGTTGTTCTCGGTATTCCTTAACTGGTTGCCGGCGTTTGGCATGGAAACGGTTGGCGCCAGCCTGACTGGCTGGGCGCAGGTCAAGGATATTGGTGCGCATCTGGTACTGCCGACCCTATCACTGGGCTGTTTTTATATGGCCATGTATGCACGTCTGACGCGAGGATCAATGCTTGAAGTTATGGGCATGGATTTTGTCAAGACCGCCCGCGCCAAGGGGGTACCTACCAGCCAGGTGATCCGCCGGCATGTATTGCGTAATGCCTTGCTGCCGGTGGTGACTTTCTCCGGCATTCAGTTGGGACAGATGGCCGGCGGAGCGGTATTAACCGAGACCGTATTCGGCTGGCCGGGCATTGGCCGGCTCATGTTTGATGCCTTGATGCAGCGTGATTATCAAGTGCTGTTGGGGGTCTTTTTGATCACATCAACCATGGTTGTACTGTTCAATCTGCTGACCGACCTGATATATCGCTTCGTCGATCCGCGCATTGAGTTCGGGAATTGATATGACTACTTTTTTACAACGTTTTACGACTAACAAAGGCGCCGTAGTGGGTTTGGTCATTGTGGCTGTGGTGATTGCCATCGCCTTGATGGCTCCGTTTATTTTTGCATCCTCCCCCTGGATGATGGTAGGGCAGCCACTGCTTAAACCCTTTGAAAATCCCGAATTCCCACTGGGTACCGACATGCTCGGCCGGGACATCGGCGCTGGGCTGGCTTACGGCGCCCAAGTGTCATTACTGATTGGCGTTATTTCTACGATGGTCGCCGTGGTGGTCGGTATTCTGATCGGCGCAGCGGCGGGTTTCCACGGCGGATGGATCGACGATCTGCTCATGCGCTTTACCGAGTTCTTCCAAACCATACCTCAACTGGCCATGGCCGTAGTACTGGTGGCGATTTTTAATCCTTCCATCTACTCGATCGTTGGCGCGATAGCCCTGGTCTCATGGCCACCCGTGGCGCGACTGGTGCGTAGTGAATTCATGTCGCTTAAGCAACGCGAGTTTGTGCAGGCTGCGGTGGTCATTGGACAACGGCCATCGCGCATCATTTTCACGCAGATCCTGCCCAACGCCATCTCGCCCATCATCATTACCGCATCGCTGATGATTGCCACCGCCATTTTGACCGAATCGGCCCTGTCGTTCCTTGGGTTGGGCGATCGGAACATGATGAGTTGGGGGTATATGATCGGCGCTTCACGCACCATGTTGCGTGAAGCGCCGTGGATGAGTGTGATGCCGGGGTTGGCCATTCTGCTCACTGTGCTGGCCATCAATCTTATCGGCGAAGGCCTGAGCGATGCGATGAATCCACAACTGCACAAGCATAGGGGCAATAAGTGATCAACCAACAAAACGAGGCGTTGCTGAGCATTCGCAACCTGACCGTCGCGTTGCCTGAAGGCGGAGATCGCCCCCATGCAGTGCGGGATATTTCCTTCGATCTACGCGCGGGCGAAATTTTATGTATCGTCGGCGAGTCAGGTTCAGGCAAGTCGATTAGCGCCAACGCCATTATGGGTTTGCTGCCTGACTATCTGAAACCGCAGGCCGGTAGCATCCTGTTCAAAGGCCATGATTTGCTGCAGCTCTCTGAAAACGCATTGCTGAAATTACGCGGCAAAGATATCGGCATGATTTTCCAGGAACCCATGTCGGCGCTGAATCCGGTGATGACCGTTGGTCGGCAAATTGCCGAAGTCATGGCCATCCATGGCGCTTATCCCGGCAACGAACGCGCCACCAGAGTCGTGCAGATGCTCGATTTAGTCGGCTTGCCCGACCCGCAAATTTTGCAGCATGCCTACCCATTCCGGCTTTCCGGTGGTCAGCGCCAAAGGGTGATGATTGCCATGGCGCTGGCATTGGAACCGGCGATCCTGATTGCCGACGAACCGACTACCGCGCTGGATGTAACCACCCAGGCACAAATCCTTGACTTGATCAAACGTATCCAGAAATCGATGGGCATGGGCGTGATGTTCATCACCCATGACTTTGGCGTGGTGGCCGATATCGCCGATCGGGTGGCGGTGATGGAAAAAGGCCTGCTGGTTGAGCAAGGATCGGTTTCGGCGGTGCTGAACCATCCCCAACATCCTTATACCCGCCGGCTTATCGCGGCAGTGCCGCATGGCCGAACCGATAAGTCGTTGTTGGCAGAGAGTCCGCGCCTGCCCCTGCTGGAAGTGAAAAATCTGCATAAGACCTACGTGACGGCACGGGGAATGATGGTCAAAAAGCGCGTAGTGCATGCTATTGATGATGTCAGTTTCACGGTACCTCATGGCCAGACGTTGGGTATCGTTGGTGAATCGGGTTCAGGCAAATCGACCATTGGTAAATGTCTGCTTAGATTGGTCGATATAGACAGCGGCCAACTGATATTCAATGGCGAAAATATTGCCCTGCTGACACCCGCCCAGTTTCGTAAACATCGCCAGCATATTCAGATGATCTTCCAGGATCCCTTCGCTTCGCTGAATCCACGCCATACTGTAGGCCGTTCTATCATGGACGGTCCGTTAAGCAATGGCGTCGGCCGCAGGGAAGCTGAAATCCGCGCGCGTGAATTGCTGCGGCTGGTTGAACTTGATGAGTCGGCATTCCATCGTTACCCCAATGAATTCTCAGGCGGCCAGCGCCAGCGGGTCGGTATTGCCCGCGCCTTAGCCTTACAACCACAGTTGCTGGTCGCCGATGAGTCAGTCTCGGCGCTGGACGTTTCCGTACAGGCTCAGGTACTGCAGCTTTTGCAGGATATTCAGCGGCGTTTACACCTTTCAATGATTTTCATTACCCACGACCTTCGTGTCGCGGCCAAAATCTGCCATCAGATTGTGGTCATGCATAAGGGCCGCATCGTCGAGTACGGTGCGCCTGCTCAAGTGCTCGACCAGCCGCAGCACGCTTATACCCAGAGTTTGATCGATGCGATTCCAGGCAAAACATGGAATCCGATCTCTGCCATACACCCTCGCGATGGAATCCTGAAATGACCAGTAAAACGTCCGACACAACTAAAGAAACGTTCGATTATGTGATCGTCGGCGCTGGCGCAGCCGGTGCAATCCTGGCCAACCGATTGAGCGCCGACCCGTCAGTCACGGTTTGCGTACTTGAAGCTGGCGGGCATGATCGCTCGCCCCTGCTCCATATCCCATCGGGTTTTATCAAAGTTATCTTTAATCCAGCCTACGCCTGGCAATTTTCTTCCCGGGCGACGGAGCAAACCGCCGGACGAAATGTCCCGATCCCTCAGGGCAAGGTGCTGGGCGGTACGACATCAATTAATGGCATGATCTATAACCGCGGCCAGGCCGAGGACTATGACTTATGGGCTAACGCCGGTAATTCAGGGTGGAGCTATGCCGAGGTACTACCGTATTTTAAACGCATGGAAGCCTGTGCCAGCGAGATTGGCGAGAACAGGTTCCATGGGCGCGATGGATGTCTGCCCATCACCGGTCTGGACTGGATACACCCGATTTGTGAAGCCTTTATCCATGGTGCGACAAACAAAGGTTTGCCGCGTAATCCGGACTACAATGGCGCGACACAAGAAGGTGTGGGATATTTCCAGCGGACCATCAAAGGCCGTTGGCGCATGAGTACAGCAAGCACATTTCTGCGTCCGGCAAAATCACGTCCAAACCTGTTCATCAAAACGCATGCCCATGCCGTCGCGGTATTGCTTGAGGGAAAATCTGCGGTGGGTATACGCTATCTTTACCGACAAAATACCGCGCAGCCTTTGGAGGTACATGCCCGCAAGGAAGTCATTATTTGCAGTGGAGCAATCAATACACCCAAGCTTATGCAGCTTTCAGGTATTGGTCCGGCGCCGCTGCTCGCCTCGTTAGGCATACCGCTACGCCATGAACTGCCCGGTGTCGGTGAAAATCTGCGCGATCATTTTTCGGTGCGCCTGGTGGCCCGGGTGCGTAATAGCCTCACCATCAATGAAATGGTCAATGGATTGGGCCTGATGAAGCAAATCGGCCGCTGGTTACTCGGCAAACCAAACATACTGGCCGTTAGCCCATCGCTGGTGCATTGGTTTGCTAAATCAGACAAAGCGCTAACGCGTCCGGATCTTCAGGGCGTCTTCTCGCCCGCCAGTTATAAAGAGGGCTATGTTGGCCTTCTGGATAATTTCCCAGGCATGACTGTCGGCGTCTGGGGGCATCGCCCCTTTAGCGTCGGTTACGTCCACGCGCAATCGTCAGATCCCCTGCAGGAACCGTTGGTTCAGGCAAATTATCTCGCCGACGCCCGCGACAGGGAAGTGCTGCTAAGCGGTATGAGGCAGGCGCGGGAACTCCTGCGCACCGCCGAGCTGGCAGGCTACTTTGAGAGCGAGGCGATGCCGGGAGAGAGCGTTACCAGCGATCAAGCGCTTCTGGATTACGCGCGTCGATATGGCGTTTCCGCCTGTCACCTGATTGGGACATCACGCATGGGGCCGAAAGAGGATCCGATGGCGGTGGTTGATGATCGGTTATGCGTGCATGGACTGCAGGGACTGCGGATTGTCGATGCGTCGATCATGCCCAGTACCCCCTCGGCAAATACCTGTGCGGCAACGATGATGATCGCCGAAAAGGCCAGCGACATGATCCGTGGCAAAGCGCCCATGGAACCGATTTTTACCCGTGAGCCCCTAACACAGCAGAAATCCGATGCAGGAGCCGCTTATGCCGAAGTTGACCGCTAATGATATTAAAACCGCCGCCAGGCACGCCGGCTGGCGTCTTGCGCCGCAGCGTGCCGAACAAATCGCCGCCGTTGCCGCTGAGCGAATCGTTGTGTTCGAGCGGGTCCGGGCACGTTTGCAATTTGATGATGACACCGGGTTTGCCCAGGTTCTGGATGCGACCCGCCATCCCGAAGAGGGGAACATCTGATGGATGGGCTTAACATGACATTGATCGAGGCGAGCCAGGCGATTAGGCGGCGCGAAGTGTCTTCGCTGGAACTAACCCAGGCGGCGATCGCGCATGCCCATCGATTGCAGCCCGATTTTAATGCGTTTGTACGTTTCGACGAGGAGCAAGCCCTTGCCGGTGCCCGTCGCTGTGACCAGGATCTCCACCGGGGTTTGCCTGTCCAGCCTCTGCAAGGCCTGCCGCTGGCCCATAAAGATATGTTCTATCGTCGTGGGCTAATTTCAACATGCGGTTCAAAACTCAGAGAGCATTGGGTAGCCGATACGACAGCGACGGTACTGGAAAAAATCGACGCCAGTGGCGCAGTCCAGATTGGCACCCTGAATATGACCGAGTTCGCTTATGGTCCCACCGGCCAGAATGCGTTTTTGGGCGATGCGCGTAATCCCTGGAACCCGGCCCATATCAGCGGCGGATCATCTTCAGGCTCAGCCATTGCCACTGCCGCACGTATCGTTTTTGGCGCGCTGGGCTCGGACACAGCCGGTTCTGTGAGAATGCCAGCCAGTCTGTGTGGCATTACCGGGATGAAAACCACGCTGGGCCTGGTCTCCCGTGCAGGTTGCATGCCGTTATCGGGTTCACTGGACACCATTGGTCCCTTGACGCGTACCGTCGCGGACAACGCGCAACTGTTGTCAGTCATTGCCGGTCACGATCCGCGAGACGGCGTATCGGCTCATTCAAATCTGGGGATCCCGGGTACACCCGAGCATATTTTCAACCGCGCGGTGGCCCTCGGCCAGCGAGGGTCCCTCACCGGTTTACGCGTGGGATGGCCGTTGGGTTATTTCGATGAAAACCTTGACGTACAGGTCAGTGCTTTACTGACTCAGGCGGCGCGACAATTCGCTGCATTGGGCGCCGAGATCATTGAAGTTCCGATGCCCGACCTTGAGGCGGTCAATGCGGTCGGCATGATCCTGAACTGGGGTGATGTGCTGGCCCTGCATGGTGCAAACATGCGCGAGCGTGTCGATGGATACAGCGCACAAACCCGTGGACGCATTGAGGTCGCGTTGGCC
Source organism: Enterobacterales bacterium (assembly GCA_015655145.1). GTDB lineage: Bacteria > Pseudomonadota > Gammaproteobacteria > Enterobacterales > Enterobacteriaceae > JAATFO01. Next base: position 38,270 of record JAATFO010000004.1, read on the forward strand.
GCCGGCGTGCAGGACTATATTGACGCGCAACGTTCCCGGGGCATGTTATTGCGCGAATTTGTCGCCTCTGTTTTCAACTATTGTGATGTGCTGTTAACACCGACACTGGCATTCCCGACCCCAGCGTTGGCCGATGTGGATGTCGCCGGTGGACCAAAAATGATGAAGATCCTCGACGAGATCACCCGACTAATGCGCCCGGTCAATGTGCTCGGCCTGCCAGCTCTCGCGTTACCCTGTGGTTTCACTGAACAGTGCTTACCTTACGGTATGCAATTGATTGCCAGGCCGTTTGGCGAAAGCCTGCTCTACCGGATGGGTTCAGCTTATCAGGCTCATACCGACTGGCATGTTAAGTCCCCTGTGGGCTTGTGTCTTTAATGCTCATGAGCGTCATTTTTTAGGATATTTAGTACTATGAACCAGGACTATCAGATTTTCGATGCAGGTGATGTTGTCCTCCAGTCCGGCCGCACTCTGCGCGGCATGAAGCTGGCCTATAAAACCTTCGGCACATTAAATCCGGCGCGTACCAACGCCATCCTTTACCCGACATCGTTCGGCGCACAGCATTATGATACGCAATTTATGATCGCGCCTGGGGCTGCCCTGGATCCGGAAAAATATTTTATCGTGATCCCGAATGCATTCGGTAACGGTCTGTCAAGCTCGCCTTCCACCCTGCAATGGCCTGACCAGGGCGATCGTTATCCGCAGGTTACGGTATATGATGGGGTCACCGTCCAACAGCGTATGCTGGCCGAACTATGGGGCATTGATAAACTCGCCATGGTTTACGGTTATTCGATGGGTGCCATGCAAGCCTACCACTGGGCGGCGATGTTTCCGACTCAGGTAGAACGCATTGCCGTGGTGTGCGGCGCGGCGCGTTGTTCCCCACATAATCGTGTGTTTCTTGAAGGCGTGGAAGCAGCGCTAACCGCCGATCCTGCCTGGAAAGACGGGATATTCGTGGAGAAACCACGACGGGGTTTTCGGGCGATGGGACGGGTTTACGCAGGCTGGGCGCTATCGCAGCGTTTTTATCGTGAAGAGACCTGGCGTCAACTCGGCGCCAGCTCGCTGGAAGATTATTTGATCACCTTTTGGGAAAACAATTTTTACCGGCGTGATCCCAGCGATCTGCTGGCGCAATTATGGACCTGGAAACATGGCGACATCAGCGCCAATACACAGTACAACGGCGATTTCGCCAGTGCGCTCGCGAACATCCAGGCCCGCACCTTACTGTTACCCGGCGACCATGATCTTTATTTTCAGGTCGCGGACAGCGAAGATGAAATGATCCACCTGAACAATGCCACGCTTAAGCCCATTCCATCCATCTGGGGACATCGGGCTGGACATCCGCTCAACCAACCGGAGGATCGCGATTTCATCAATCGACATGTACGTGCATTACTCGACGAACAGGGTGCCTGAGGAATACGCGGACCACACACGTACAGTGGCACATCAGCGCCTGGCAGGACGCAATGCGCGGTGGAAATGGACCACGGATTGCACTCACCGGTCACGGGCAGACACTGCCATGTACCTCTGATTTATTCATCACACCAGGGAACAAAAAATAAGTACAGTCAGAAGGGTAATATATAACTATTATTTTCAGTTAAGCGCCTGGCCCAGTAGGTATTATTGTCGCAGTCAATTTGGGCACGGACAGCGCGGAGAAACCGGAGCGGACACGTAGTACGTGAGGATTTAGCGCACTGCCCTGGGCCAAAGTGGCAAGTAAAATTTTCCTGATGGGACAGGCTCTAAGTAATATTAATAATTCCCCGCCATATATAATCGCAGGACAATGACCGATAATGCGTTTAAGTCAAATTAAACATCGAGTAGTATTGCGGCAACCCTGACCACGGTGAAGGTAAGGAAAATCAACGGACAGCCATAATACCCGCGAACTTTTCGCCGGGATTCTGGCAAATAATTTCTTTAAGGATTGATGAACTCACTAATGGAGGCGATGGGATTTTATCTGCGGGTGGGTGATTACACCACCTGCGGTGGGAAAAGACAGACAGAAGATGAAACATTAAGCTGGTACGGCGTCGCCGGCGCGCGGGAAGGCGATGCAGTGACCTGTGGTTAACATCTGGGCGGATATAAAATTTTGGGCGGCACCCCTGACAGCTGGGACAAGCGTGGTGACTCCAATGAGTAGAACATGTACTTTTCAATGAAGGCTCCGATGACTTTTTCATGAAGCTCAATCGAGCGTGAGAAGCAGATTATTTTCCGGGCCAGACGTTTAATACGTGTTCTCAATGTCAGGTTGTTGCGCTCAATACGTTGAGTAAATATCTTGCCGCTCAGACACTCAACGGCTGCCTTTTTGGCTCACTGAACCGCCCCGGACTTCCCTCATTATTTAGAGAATAACCTGCAGATGAGTGAGCTAAAGCGCCTAAAATTTTATCGCTATAACACTACAACGCTTCTGCGCATGCCCAGGCCGAGCTCCAGGCCCACTGGAAATTGTAGCCGCCTAACCAGCCTGTCACATCGACCACTTCACCAATAAAGTACAGACAAGGCACTTCGCGTGCCGCCATGGTTTTTGACGAGAGCTGGGTGGTATCTACCCCGCCTTGCGTCACTTCGGCTGTCCGATAACCTTCCGTGCCGTTGGGTTGTATGCGCCACTGGTGTAATGTGGCCGCCAGTTCGCTCTGTTGCCGGTGATTAAGTTGTTTTAGCGTGGCATCAGGTACCTTGCCCAGCGTTTGCAGCACGTCCACCAGCCGTCGCGGCAGCAACTTTGCCAGGGTATTTTTCAGGCTTTGATTGGGGTGCGCCAGGCGCTCATCATTGATCACGGTATTCAGATCTGCCGAAGGCGATAAATCGACAGTAATATGCTCCCCTGGTTGCCAGTAACTGGAGGTTTGCAACACGGCCGGTCCGGACAAACCCCGGTGGGTAAACAGCAACGCTTCTTTAAATACCGTGCCATCCTGCGCGGTAATCGCCACAGGTACTGAGACCCCCGCCAGTGTTTGCACTGTATCCAGCAACGGTTTATGCAGCGTAAAAGGGACTAACGCCGCCCGCGTCGGGTGGACAGATAAACCAAATTGTGCCGCAATTTTGTAGCCGAACGGCGTCGCCCCTAAACCCGGCATCGACAACCCGCCACTGGCGATCACCAGGTTCTCGGCCTGAACATCCTGCATCCCATTGAGTTGCAAGGTGTAGCCGCTGTCGTCACGATCCAGCCGCAATACTTCACTGCGCAGCCGTAATGTTACTCGCCCCTGCTCGCATTCCCGCAGCAGCAAATCAACAATTTGCCCGGCGGAATCGTCGCAAAACAACTGACCCAGCGCTTTTTCGTGATAAGCAATACCATAGCGAGATACCAGGTCAATAAAATCCCACTGGGTATAACGCGCCAGCGCCGATTTACAAAAGTGAGGATTTTGGGACAGATACGCTGCGGGTTCAGTATAAAGATTGGTAAAATTACAACGTCCGCCCCCCGACATCAGGATCTTCCGCCCGGGTTTTTTGCCGTTATCAAGCAACAAAACACGGCGCCCGCGTTGTCCGGCCCGTGCGGCACAGAACAAACCGGCAGCCCCTGCGCCAACAATGATAACGTCGTACTTTTCCACGCGAACTCCCGCCAGCGGATAAAACGGTGATTGTAGAGAGTTGCCCACCACGTTACCAGCGTAACAAAAGCGCAGGAAAAGTAACACAATGTAAGTGGCTAATTTCTGGCATCTTTCTGCCATTAGTTGAAGAGAAACGACTTATCCGAAGAAAAAAAAGTCTATATTTCCCTTTCCCCCGACGCAGTTTGTCGCTGATAATGCGCCGCGTTCATGTTCCCTAAAATGGCGTAACATTTATGCTGCATCTGTTTGCTGGTCTTGAGTTCCATACCGGCCTGTTATTAGTGCTCGCACTGCTGTTTGTCTTATTTTATGAAGCCATTAACGGCTTCCATGATACAGCGAATGCGGTCGCCACCGTGATTTATACCCGGGCAATGCGCTCACAGCTGGCGGTTGTCATGGCCGGGGTATTTAACTTCCTTGGTGTATTACTGGGTGGATTGAGTGTCGCTTATGCGATTGTCCACCTACTTCCAACTGACTTGTTGATCAACGTAGGCTCGGCGCATGGCCTGGCGATGGTATTTTCCATGCTGCTTGCAGCCATTATCTGGAACCTGGGCACCTGGTATTTTGGCCTGCCGGCATCCAGTTCCCACACCTTGATTGGCGCCATCATCGGGATAGGGCTGACCAATGCGTTGCTCACCGGCTCTTCGGTAGTTGATGCACTTAATATTCCCAAAATGATCAGTATTTTTATGTCGCTGATCCTCTCACCCATCCTGGGGCTAATTATTGCCGGAACGCTGATTTTTTTGCTGCGCCGTTACTGGAGCGGAACCAAAAAAAAACGGCGTGTCCATATGACGCCGGCTGAACGCGAAAAAATCGATGGCAAGAGAAAACCGCCATTCTGGACACGTATTGCGTTAATCACGTCAGCGATTGGTGTGAGCTATTCTCACGGCGCCAACGATGGACAAAAAGGTATCGGCCTGATCATGCTGGTGTTGATCGGTGTCGCGCCGGCCGGGTTTGTGGTCAATATGAATGCGTCCGGTTATGACATCACACGTACCCGGGATGCCATAAGCCATCTCGGACAATATTACCAACAGCACAACAATATACTGACGCAAATGACGCCCCCGGCGTTACCGACACCCGAAGAAGCGCCCAACGGACCACAAGAGTTCCACTGCAACAGCGACCGTGCCGTGCAAGCGATTCAACATGCTCAGGGACTGCTGAATAATCTGCAAAGTTACGATACCCTCAGCGGCGAGCAACGCGGCCAGCTACGCCGTTTGTTAATCTGCATTTCTGATACCGCAGATAAAGTCGCTAAGCTACCTACCACGCAGGCTGATGACCAACGTTTCCTCGGTAAATTGCAAACTGACTTGCTGAATACCGTCGAGTACGCGCCAGTATGGATCATTATGGTGGTCGCGATGGCATTGTCTCTGGGTACTATGGTGGGCTGGCGGCGGGTCGCCACCACTATCGGCGAAAAAATAGGCAAAAAAGGGATGACATACGCCCAGGGAATGTCCGCTCAGATTACGGCGGCGCTCTCCATTGGCGTCGCCAGCTATACCGGGATGCCCGTCTCCACCACCCATATTCTCTCTTCGTCGGTGGCTGGCACCATGCTGGTTGACGGTGGTGGGGTTCAACGCCGCACAATCACAAACATTGCGCTGGCATGGGTCTTTACGTTGCCGGTTTCAATCCTGCTGTCTGGTTCATTGTACTGGATCGCTTTGCAACTGATCGGGCACTTCCCGGCATGACAACCGGCAGACTGTGGCGGCGAGACATTGAACTCGCCGCCACAGTCTGCTGTTGTTGATTCAGCCCGTTTTTCAGTGCCAGATGGCCAAGCCGGTCAGGCTAATGATCACCAGGCCACACAATGAGCTGGTCAGAATGAACTGACCCCGCACGCGTTCGCAGCGACGGATAAACTCTTCATCATGATGATCACGATAACGCTGAGCCCAGATATAACGCACTAAACGCACCTGTTTGCCCGGTTGTCCATGTGCTGTAAAAAATCCTGCGCCATCAACATATTGATAAAGCAAAGGATCACACCCGCGAAGTACTATCAGTAACGCGCGCAGAGAAGAAAGGTAACGCGCCATATTCACCAAACAAACCACACATAAAGCCCAGAAAAGCGCGATGGTGCTGATCATGTTCCCCTCCCGGTTTATTACCCCGGAGACGTTTGCAGCTGGGTAACGCTGAACACGCCCCACGATAAATCGCCAACCATTACTGAACCGGACTGCATTGCCGTACTGAAAACAGATAACGGTCACACCTTCATTATCGTCATCGTCATCGTCATCGTCATGTTTCAGTTTAGGAGATCTGCTTAAACGTTTTCCAGCACTGTTTTTCATTCCCGTGGAAAAGTGAATAAAATAAATTGATCAGCGGTTTAATCCATCAGTAATACAGGTAAATACACAAGATACATGTATCGACCAGCTAACAGCGGCCCGATATATCGCCAGCTAACGTCGAGATGCAGCCAACACCCCGGCATCTCGAAGGACGACGAGTATAGTGTATTGATCGCGCTCGCAAAGGATATGCTTCTCAGAAGCATATATTAATCATTAGCGCTATACTGAAAACGCAGAATAATAATGTATCGTTGCGTTTATTTGGTGCCAGGGCGCAAAATACGGCGGCGGAATCTGTAGCGATCATCTCCCCTACTTTCGCAATGGATTTCAACACGTTGTGCCACAGCGCGACATCGCCTGTCACCCGGTTCGAACATCTAACGGAAGGAGTTTCATTATGGCTTACAAACACATCCTGATTGCAGTAGACCTCTCCCCGGAAAGTAAACTATTGGTCGAGAAAGCAGTTTCTATGGCGCGCCCGTATAATGCAAAAGTGTCACTGATTCATGTTGATGTGAATTACTCTGATCTTTACACTGGGCTGATCGACGTCAATTTGGGTGATATGCAAAAACGCATATCGGAAGAAACCCGCCACTCACTGACCGATCTCTCACAAACCGCGAATTATCCCATCACCGAAACACTCAGCGGCAGCGGCGATCTGGGACAAGTTCTGGTCGATGCCATTAAAAAATATGGCATGGACCTGGTCGTCTGTGGCCATCATCAGGACTTCTGGAGCAAGCTGATGTCATCCGCACGCCAGTTGATCAACACCGTGCATATTGACATGCTGATTGTTCCGCTTCGCGATGATGAAGATGAATAACAGTTTCGTCGCCACTGTGTTAGCGCACTTGCATTCTCCCGTCCGGCTGAATGCAAGTGCGCTGGTTTACCGCCTTTCTGCAACGTAAAATCTGTTGGGTGTACGCCGTCACCGCGTAACCGTTTGGCCGGTCTTCCCCGGCCAAATTTCGTGATGCCTATACCATGAGCGGCGGATAAATATCAAAACGGTGGCTTTTTGTTGTCACGGCTGATTGTGTCACTATGCCCGCCAGCGGCGGTGCATAATCAGGACGTTTGACCACCACGCGCTTCTTTGCCAGAAGCCGGGCGGGAAGCAGTAAACCATCAGCATCATCATCGGCGCCAATCAGTGTCTGAAATACCCGCATCTCTTTCCTGACCAACGCCCGCTTCTGCTTATGGGGGTACATCGGGTCCAGATACACCACATCGGGCCGGGGATCAATTGCGGTTAGCGCAGTCAGGCTGGAAGTATGCAACAGTGACAGACGCTGGCGCAGCCAGCCACCAATTTCAGCATCCCGATAACCCCGCTGCAATCCCTCATCCAGCAACGCCGCCACCACCGGGTTACGTTCCAGCATACGTACATGGCACCCTAATGCCGCCAGCACAAAAGCATCGCGTCCCAGCCCGGCTGTGGCATCGACTATATCGGGTAAATAGCGCCCTTTTATGCCGACCGCTTTTGCTACCGCTTCACCGCGCCCGCCACCAAAACGCCGACGGTGCGCCAGCGCGCCGCTAACGAAATCGACATAAATACCGCCGAGTTTTGGCTCATCACGTTTACGCAATTCAAGGTGCGTGGGCGTCAGCACCAGCATCATCAATGCTTGTTCGTCATGTTGCAGTTGCCAGCGTTCGGCTAAAACAGATAAGGCGCCGTCACCGGCGCCTGATTCATCAAGCAAACAAATGTTCACTCGGTGGTTATTCCTTGATACCGTAATGCGCCAACATCGCATCCAGTTGTGGTTCACGACCACGGAAACGTTTGAACAGCGTCATCGGTTCTTCCGAACCACCACGGGTCAGGATTGTATCAAGGAACGATTGCCCGGTTTCACGGTTGAAAATACCTTCCTCTTCAAAACGCGAATAGGCATCCGCCGCCAGAACGTCCGCCCATAAGTAGCTGTAATACCCTGCCGCATATCCCCCGGCGAAAATATGGCTGAACGCATGCGGGAAACGACCCCAGGCGGGAGATGGCATCACTGAAACTTGTTTTTTCACTGCGGCCAGCATCGGCAAAATTTGTGCACCTTTCGCCGGATCAAACTCAGCATGCAAACGGAAGTCAAACAGACCAAATTCCAACTGACGCAGAATAAACAGCGCCGCCTGGTAATTTTTCGCCGCCAGCATGTTGTCTAACATCCCCTGTGGCAAAGGCTCACCGGTTTCATAATGCCCGGAGATAAACGCCAGTGCTTCCGGTTCCCAACACCAGTTTTCCATAAACTGGCTCGGCAATTCGACCGCATCCCACGGCACCCCGCTGATACCCGACACGCCCGGAATTTCCACCCGGGTCAGCATGTGGTGCAAACCATGGCCAAACTCATGGAATAAGGTGGTCACTTCATCATGGGTAAACAGTGCCGGTTTGCCGTTGATCGGCTGATTAAAATTACAGGTTAAATAAGCCACCGGTTTTTGCAGCGAGCCATCGGCTTTACGCATCATGCCGACGCAGTCATCCATCCATGCGCCACCGCGTTTATGCTCTCGCGCATACAGATCGAGGTAAAAACTGCCTCGCAGATCACCGTTTTCATCAAACAGATCAAAAAAACGCACATCAGAATGCCAGACATCAACCCCGTAGCGTTCTTTGGCGCGAATACCGTAAATACGTTTCACCACCTCAAACAAACCGTTAATCACCCGATCTTCCGGGAACCAGGGGCGAAGTTGCTCATCACTGATGGTATACAGATGCTGTTTCTGCTTTTCACCGTAATAGCTGAGATCCCACGGCTGCAATTCGTCAATGCCATACTCTTTTTTCGCAAAAGCACGTAACTGCGCTAACTCTTTTTCTGCTTGTGGACGTGCACGTTTTGCCATATCCGTCAGGAAATCAATCACCTGAGTTGAATTTTCCGCCATTTTAGTGGCGAGAGATTTCTCGGCATAAGAGCCAAAACCCAGCAGTTGCGCCAGTTCATGGCGCAGCGCCAGTTCTTCTTCCATTACCGCGCTATTATCCCACTTTCCGGCATTCGGCCCCTGATCAGAGGCACGGGTGGAATAGGCACGATACATCTCTTCACGCAGTGCCTGATTATCGCCATAGGTCATGACCGGCAGATAGCTGGGGACATCCAACGTCAGCAGCCATCCATCCTGTTCTTTCGCCTCCGCTTGCGCTTTACTGGCCGCCAGCGCACTCTCCGGCAGACCGGCAAGCTCATGCACATCGGTGATAAGCTTGCTCCAGCCCATCGTGGCATCCAGCACATTGTTACTGTACGTCGACCCCAGTTCAGACAGGCGTGCCGCAATTTCGCCATAACGTTGCTGCTTTTCTTTCGGTAAACCAATGCCGGACAATTCGAAGTCCCGCAATGCATTATCGACAACTTTTTTCTGCGCCACGCTGAGTGCGGCGTAATAGTCGCCCTCTTTCACATTGCGCCAGGCTTGATAAAGCCCTTCGTGCTGACCGACCCAGGTGCTGTATTCCGACAACAAAGGGAGCGTTTGTTCATAAACTTGCCGTAATTCCGCGCTGTTTTTGACGGAATTCAGATGACTCACCGGTGAAAAAATGCGTCCAAGACGATCATCAACTTCCGCCAACGGCTGGCAAAGGTTATCCCAGTGGTAAGGCGCGCCCTGTGCAACCACGCGTTCGACCACCGCCCGGCAATCGTCCAGCGCGGCTTGTACCGCCGGCACGATATGCTCTGGTTTAATCGCCGAAAAGGGGGGAAGCGTAAAAGAAGTCAGTAATGGGTTGGTCATAGCGCAGTCCTTCATGTTTCAGAGTCGAGTAAGCGCGCGCGCGCGATCTCACTAACATGCGGGTAAGCGACGCGGAAATCAAGGCAGTGACTAATGGCTCACACCACAAAACCCGTATCACCCCCAAATAGCCCGAACGCGCTGTTTGCAGTGAAGCCCAGATGTTTGCCAGGCTAACAGGGTAAAATCACCCTGTGCGCCGACTTTGTTGTGATGCTTTTAGCGCATAAGCAAACATCCCTGATATAATCCTTCGCTTGTGAAGATTCTCATGCTTTTTCCTGCATCCGTTGCTGTGCGCCGTTCTGTAGGGTAATCCGTGGGGTAATAATTGTAATGAATTGATTTACCATCAATTAAAACCGCGTAAAATCAGCAGGATAATTTAAAATGCTCAGCTACCGCCACAGTTTTCATGCCGGCAACCATGCCGATGTTCTCAAACACACCGTACAAAGTCTGATTATCACGTCACTGAAAGAAAAAGAAAAACCGTTTCTGTATCTCGATACGCATGCCGGCGCCGGACGCTATCAATTGCGTAGCGAGCATGCCGCGCGTACCGGAGAGTATCTGGAAGGCATTGCGCAACTCTGGCAACACACCGATTTACCTGCAGAACTGATGCCCTACATGAGTGCCGTACGCGCACTCAACCCTGCCGGTAATTTACGCTATTATCCGGGTTCTCCGTTGATTGCACGCCATTTACTGCGTGAAGACGATATGCTGCAACTCACTGAGCTACACTCAAGCGACTTCCCGCTGCTACGCGGGGAATTTCTTAAGGATAAGCGAGCCCGGGTCGCCCGCGCTGATGGTTACCAACAACTCAAAGCAAAACTACCGCCGCCTTCGCGTCGTGGCCTGATCCTGATTGATCCGCCTTATGAGATGAAAACCGATTATCAGGACGTGGTGAAAGGCATACAAGAAGGTTATAAACGTTTTAACACCGGCGTTTTCGCACTCTGGTATCCGGTCGTGTTACGCCAGAAAATTAAACAAATGTTTGCCGGGCTGGAAGCCGCCGGGATCCGGAACATCCTACAGATTGAACTGGCGGTGCGCCCGGATAATAATCAACGCGGCATGACAGCATCCGGCATGGTGGTCATTAACCCACCGTGGAAACTGGAGCAGCAGATGCGTAACGTCCTCCCCTGGCTGCATAAAACGCTGGTACCTGCCGGAACCGGGCATACCCTGGTGAACTGGCTGGTTGCTGAATAAATCAGCATTCCTCATGTTATACCTCAAATACCGCCAGATCGTGGGCCAGTTCCGTTTCAGGGAAAACATGCTGGCATTCTGCCAACAATTTTTCGCAATCCGCAAAACGATAACGCGCGCTGAAATGCGTGACAATTAAACGCTTTGCCCCCGCCAGCTTTGCAGCCGTGGCAGCTTGCAGCGTGGTGGAATGACCACGCCCATTAGCTTTTTCCGCCAACGCCGCTTCCAGGGTGGCTTCATGGACCATGACATCCACCCCGCACGCCAGTTCGCTGGCAACCGGTGTCGGCGCGGTGTCGCCAAAAATGGCCACCGATTTCCCTTTTATCGCCGGACCGGTGTAATTGCGCCCGTCGACCACACGTCCATCAGGCAATGTCACGCTGGCGCCCAGTTTCAGTTGCTGTAACCATGCGCCGCGCGGTACACCATCCGCATGCAATTTTTCGGCATCCAGCTCGCCGGGCTTATCCCGTTCCTCAATACGATAACCATAGCATTCAATTACATGGTTCACAGGAAAGGCGGTCACTGTGATGTGCTCATCGGCAAAGACCTCACCTGCGACAATCTCAACCACCGTCAATGGGAAGGTGACAAACGAACCACTCAGGCTCAGTGTCGTGTCGACAAATGTCTTCAGCCCTTTCGGACCGTACAGGGTGAGCGGCTCGCTGACACCGCCCATGGAACGGCTGGTCAACAGACCGGGCAAACCGAAAATATGATCGCCATGCAAATGGGTAATAAAGATTTTTTCCAGTTTACCTGGCTTAAGCGCGCTGCGCATAAACTGATGCTGTGTCCCTTCGCCGCAATCAAAAAGCCAGGCCGCGCTGTGATGCGACAATGTCAGACCAATGGCAGTGACGTTACGTTGCAGGCTCGGCGTACCGGCGCCAGTGCCGAGAAAAGTGAGTTGCATGTTATGATTCCGCCATCGCTATACTTTACATCATTCACGCTGTCGAATCCCCGGGAACTGACCAACATCAGGAACCCACGATGTCCGGAACAGGTTTAACCACAACCCGAAGCCAGGTAACCCGACCCGCGCATCGGCAACGAGAAGTATGGCAAGTATAGATGTTTTTTGTTAATGATTTACCCACACCCTATCATAACCACAGGGGCAAGCTTTAGGGTAATCCGCTACGTGGCGGTACGCTTTACCGTCATTTGACTTCACCCATTGATGGAACATGCGCAATGACCAGACATTATGATTACATCGCGATCGGCGGCGGCAGCGGCGGTATCGCCTCCATTAACCGTGCGGCCCTGTATGGGCAAAAATGTGCGCTGATTGAAGCCAATGCGCTGGGAGGCACCTGTGTCAATGTTGGGTGTGTGCCAAAGAAAGTGATGTGGTATGCCGCGCAAATCGCAGAAGCCATTCATCATTATGGTCCGGATTATGGCTTCGATACCACCGTAAACCAGTTTAGCTGGGAAACGCTGGTAAAAAACCGCAGTGCTTATATTGATCGTATCCATCGCGCTTACGATAACGTCCTGAATAAAAATAATGTGACAGTGATTAACGGATTTGCCCGTTTCGTTGACGCGCACACCGTGGAGGTCAACGGTGAAAAAATCACCGCTAATCATATTTTGATCGCCACAGGCGGTCATCCCAGCCATCCGCAAATACCTGGCGTGGAATTCGGCATTGATTCTGATGGCTTCTTCGGCCTGAATGCATTGCCAAAGCGTATCGCTGTGGTCGGTGCGGGTTACATCGCGGTAGAAATCGCTGGCGTGGTGAATGCATTGGGCGCCCAAACCCACTTGTTCGTGCGCAAGGACACCCCATTGCGTCAGTTTGACCCGCTGCTCACGACAACGCTGGTCGAGGTGATGAAAAACAGCGGTCTGACGCTGCATACACAATCGATACCCAAAGCCGTGGTCAAGAACGCTGACGGTAGCCTGACGCTGCAACTGGAAAATGGCCATGAACACACCGTTGATTGTGTGATCTGGGCGATTGGACGCCAGCCCGCTAACAGCAAACTTAACCTGGCGGCGGTGGGCGTGGCGCTGAATGAAAAAGGCTATATCCAGGTGGATAAATACCAGAATACCAACGTTCCGGGCATTTACGCCGTCGGGGACAATACCGGCGCAGTCGAATTGACTCCCGTGGCGGTGGCTGCAGGCAGGCGTCTTGCTGAACGCCTGTTTAACCACCAACCGGAAGAACATCTGGACTACAGCAATATTCCCACCGTGGTGTTCAGCCACCCACCGATCGGCACCGTTGGCCTGACCGAGCCCGCTGCGCGGGAACGCTATGGCGATAATGAGGTGAAGGTCTATACCTCATCATTCAGCGCAATGTACACCGCCGTGACGCAACATCGCCAGCCATGTAAAATGAAACTGGTTTGCGTCGGTAAAGAAGAAAAAATTGTGGGCATACATGGGATTGGCTACGGCATGGATGAAATATTGCAGGGCTTTGCGGTGGCGCTGAAAATGGGTGCGACCAAGAAAGACTTCGATAATACTGTCGCCATCCATCCGACCGGCGCGGAAGAGTTTGTCACCATGAGGTGACATACCGCGCAGAGATCGCACGGGTCACGCCTTGCGGGCGAAAATAACCGACCAATGCGCAAACAAACAAGTACACAGCAGGCTGTGGGAAACCCCGGCCCGAAACGTGCTGGCGCGTGAGGGAAATCCGGTTATTCATCGCCCGGAGGCTGGAGTGAAGTGGATCAATGTGCCGTGAGAAAAATAATGCTCAGTAGCAACAACTTGTTTTGCCGCCTGTTCAGGACGGGTTTCCCAGTAAGGCCAAAGTTGATCTGGGTCACTGTTTAACGTTTCTATGCGGTGATTCAAAGAAAGGGGCGCTTATTCAGCGTATGTTCATCTCTTTAGCATATGCGGTATCCGGGTATGTACGCATTAAATCTGGTTTTACTGTTGTTACAGCAGATGTGTGTGTTTTTAGTCATTGCCTGGCTGATGAGTAAAACCCGTCTTTTTATCCCACTCATGCAAGTCACGGTACGCCTGCCTCATAAGCTACTGTGCTATATCACCTTCTCTATCTTTTGCATTATGGGCACATACTTCGGCCTGCATATTGATGACTCCATCGCCAATACCCGTGCTATCGGTGCGGTAATGGGGGGATTGCTGGGTGGGCCGGTAGTCGGCGGGTTGATTGGCCTGACCGGCGGGCTACACCGCTATTCAATGGGGGGAATGACCGCCCTTAGCTGCATGATCTCCACGATTGCCGAAGGGCTTCTTGGCGGTCTCACCCACAGCATGCTTATCAAACATGGGCGTACCGATAAAGTGTTCAGTCCATTGACGGCCGGGATGATCACCTTTGTCGCTGAGCTGGTTCAGATGATGATCATCCTGTTGATTGCGCGTCCGTTTCAGGAAGCATTACATCTGGTCGGAAACATTGCCGCGCCGATGGTGGTGACAAATACCGTGGGAGCCGCGCTGTTTATGCGTATTCTGCTGGATAAACGTGCGATGTTTGAGAAATATACCTCCGCCTTTTCTGCTGTGGCGCTCAAAGTGGCTGCATCAACAGAGGGTATTCTGCGCCAGGGGTTTAACGAAGTGAACAGCCTGAAAGTGGCGCAGGTTCTCTATCAGGAACTGGAGATCGGTGCTGTTGCCATCACAGATCGTGAAAAGTTGCTGGCATTTACCGGCATTGGCGATGACCATCATTTGCCAGGAAAAGCCATTTCATCGCAGTATACCTGGCGAGCAATTGAAACCGGCGAGGTGGTCTACGCTGACGGTAATGAAATCCCCTACCGCTGTTCGATACATCCGCAGTGCAAACTGGGTTCAACACTGGTGATCCCGTTAAAAGGGGAAAACCAGCGCGTTATTGGCACGATTAAGCTGTATGAGGCCAAAAATCGCCTGTTCAGTTCGATCAACCGTACGCTGGGCGAGGGGATTGCCCAGCTCTTGTCAGCACAGATACTGGCCGGGAAATACGAACGCCAGAAGGCATTACTGGCGCAATCCGAGATTAAACTACTGCATGCTCAGGTAAATCCGCACTTTCTGTTTAATGCGCTCAATACGCTGATGGCAGTGATCCGCCGTGACAAAGATCAGGCCGGGCTATTGGTGCAATACCTGTCGACATTCTTTCGTAAGAATCTCAAACGTTCATCGGAAATTGTGACGCTGGCCGATGAAATAGAACACGTCAATGCTTACTTACAGATTGAAAAAGCGCGTTTTCAGTCACTGCTGGATGTGCGCCTGCAGATACCAGAAGAGTTATCACATCAACAATTGCCTGCCTTCAGCCTGCAACCTATCGTTGAAAATGCCATAAAACACGGTACTTCGCAGTTACTTGGCCAGGGAGAAATCATTATTCAGGCCAGTCGGGAAGGGCAACAACTGATTCTCTCCATTCAGGATAATGCCGGTCTGTATCATCCGCACAATAAGACCGATGGCTTAGGAATGAGCCTGGTGGATAAGCGCCTACGGGCACAGTTTGGCGACAGCTACGGCATTACCGTCAATTGCGAACCTGACAGGTTTACCTGCATAAGCTTACGACTTCCGTTGAAGGAGCCGATATGTTAAAGGTGTTGATTGTCGACGATGAACCACTGGCGCGGGAAAACCTGCGCATCCTGCTGCAAGATGAAAGTGATATTGATATCGTTGGTGAGTGCGCAAACGCCATTGAAGCCATTGGCGCGGTGCACCAACTGCGCCCGGACGTACTGTTCCTCGATATCCAGATGCCACGCATCAGTGGCCTGGAGATGGCGGGGATGCTGGACAGTGAGGAGCGTCCTTATATCGTTTTTCTAACCGCCTTTGATGAGTACGCCATTAAAGCATTTGAAGAACATGCCTTTGACTACCTGCTCAAGCCGATTGCGGCCGAACGCCTGCGCAAAACACTGACGCGCCTGCGCCATGACCGCCGCGCGCAGGATATTTCGCTGTTGCCTGAAAATCAGCAACCACTGAAGTTTATTCCCTGCACTGGCCTGAGCCGCATTTACTTGTTGCAGATGGATGATGTAGCGTTTGTCAGTAGCCGCATGAGCGGGGTCTATGTCACCAATAGTGAAGGCAAGGAAGGCTTTACCGAACTGACATTGCGCACCCTGGAAAGCCGAACGCCACTACTGCGTTGTCATCGTCAATATCTGGTGAATATGACGCACCTGAAAGAGATTCGTCTGGAAGATAACGGCCAGGCGGAACTTCTGTTGCGTAGCGGGCTGACTGTCCCCGTCAGCCGCCGATATCTTAAGCCGCTCAAAGAAAGCCTGGGCCTGTAACAACAACACATACGGGAACCGCAGGGTCCCCGGTGAATCATTTACACCTTACGCAACCCGGCGAATGCCTGGCGGATTGCTGCTTCAGGCAACTGAACACCAATAAACACCAGTTTACTCTGCGGCAGTTCTTCGGGTTGCCACTCACGATCCCAGTCTGCACTGTATAACCGCTGCACGCCCTGGAATAGCAAACGACGCGTATCGCCTTCAATCCACAACATCCCTTTATAACGCAATAAGTTATCCGCAAAGCTTAATAGCAGATCTTCCATGACGCGTGAGACCTCATCCAGGACCACCGGGTAGTCAAGCTCGACCACGATTGAGGTGATCTCATTTTGCTGCGGAGCAATGAAATGGAAACTACGACTGGCGGGCACCACGGCTTCTTCCAGCATGAAACCACGGGTATTAAACAACATCGCCAGGTCAATGCTGCCGTTAATCACCGGGTAAATCGGCGCTCGTGCATTGATCCGTTGCAGACGCTCAGTCAACTGGCGGCTATCGCCGGCAATATCGGTTTTGGTTAACAGAATGCGATCAGCATAACCGACTTGCGATTGCGCCAGCGTGAATTGATCCATTTGTTGTTCAGCATGAACAGCATCCACCAGGGTAATAACGCCATCCAACAGATAACGCTGGCAGATAACGTCATGGGAAAAGAAGGCCTGGATAATGGGGCCGGGATCCGCCATGCCCGTGCATTCAATCACTAACCGGTCAAAATTTATCTTACCGTTATCCAGACTTTCAAGAAGATCTAACAACGCATCTTCAAGTTCACTGGAACGTGTGCAACAGATACAACCGTTGGTCAGGGTCTTGATTTCGGTCGCTCTGGTGCCAATAAGTTGATCGTCCACGGCGACATCACCAAACTCGTTCTCAATCACCGCAATGTTGTATTCATGATGTTCATGGAGGATATGGCGTAACAGCGTGGTTTTCCCTGCCCCCAAAAATCCGGTTAATACCGTTACCGCAATGTGGGCCATGTTTAGCCTCCTTTTTACATCAACAACAGCGCATGCCGCCTTTACCATCACCACCGTAACGCGCCTGCTGGCGTTCGCGGAAGAACTCTTTATAGGTCATGACCGGCTTATCCGGATGGTTGGTGTTCATATGCTGAACGTAAGTATCATAATCAGGAATACCAATCAGCATTCTGGCCGCCTGACCAAGGTACTTTGTTGCGGTGCCTAAATTACCAAACATCGTGTTTTCCTGAATGGGATAGCCCCGCCAGTGCGGGGCTGATACCGGTTAAGTGTCATGCCGTGTAGGGCATGACAGGTCTGTGGTTATTTGTGGCCGGAAGAGACTTTCACTCCGCCTTCCGGTACCGGAACATACGGTGTTTCTTTATCCGTACGCGCCTCTGACTGCCGCCCCGCCATCCATGCGCGGATACCGTAAAAGATGATACTGTAAACCACCACCAGGAAGAGAATACTCAGCCCGGCATTAGTATAGTTGTTAATCACAATGTGGTTCATATTGGCGATCTGCTGCGCACTCAGTTCCGCCCCATTGGCAAGAATACGTGCTTTGTATTCTTTCGCCATATACAAGAACCCTTCCATTTCCGGATTGGTGCTGAACAGCTTCATCCCCAGCGCCCAGGTGGTGCAGATCAACAGCCAGACCGCCGGGATCACTGTAACCCAAATGTATTTGGCGCGTTTCATTTTTACCAGAATAACTGTCGCCAGTACCAGAGCCACAGCGGCCAGCATATGATTAGAGATACCGAACAGCGGCCACAAGCTCTTCACTCCGCCCAGCGGATCGACGACACCCTGGTACAATAGATAGCCCCACAGTCCAACACAACCCGCCGTACCGGCAATCCCCGCCACCAGCGAGTCAGTTTTCTTCAGGAAAGGCACAAAGTTACCCAGCAGATCCTGGAGCATAAAGCGGCCAGAACGGGTACCCGCATCCAGTGCGGTCAGGATAAACAGCGCTTCAAACAGAATCCCGAAATGGTACCAAAAGCCCATATCCGCCACCGGAACAATTTTGTGGAAGACATGTGCAATCCCTACCGCCAGCGTCGGTGCTCCTCCGGCACGGTTCAGCACGGAAGGTTCGCCAATATCTTTTGCTGTCTGGAGAATCTGCTCTGGTGAAATCACGAAGCCCCAGGAACTGACGGTTGCCGCCGCATGCGCCGTGACTTCGTTCAGTTGAGCCATGATCATCGGTGCGTTTGCCGTGCCCAGTTCATGCAGGTTCGGCATGACAATCCCGAGGCTGGCCGGTGGCGTATTCATGGCAAAGTAGAGACCTGGCTCGATGATGGAAGCAGCAACCAGCGCCATCACTGCCACGAAAGATTCCATCAGCATTGCGCCATAGCCGATAAAGCGCGCATCGGTTTCACAGGCCAGCAGTTTGGGTGTGGTGCCGGAAGCAATCAGTGCGTGGAAACCAGACACCGCGCCGCAGGCAATAGTAATAAACAAAAACGGGAACAGCGCACCTTTCCAGAGGGGGCCGGTACCATCAATATACTGAGTCATTGCAGGCATTTTCAGATCCGGATTGAGCAAGACGATCCCCAATGCCAAACCAACAATGACCCCAATTTTCAGGAAGGTCGCCAGATAGTCCCGCGGTGCCAGAATCAGCCACACAGGTAGCAACGCCGAAACAAACGCATAGCCGATCAGCGTGAAGGTGATGGTGGTATCTTTAAAGGTCAGTGCCGGGCCCCAGTACGGGTCGTGAGCAATCACACCCCCAAACCAGATAGCGGCAACCAACAGAATCACGCCGATAACGGAGACTTCACCCACCCGGCCCGGTCGGATAAAGCGCATGTAAATCCCCATAAACAACGCGATCGGCACTGTTGAACAGACCGTGAATACCCCCCAGGGACTTTCGGCAAGCGCTTTCACCACGATGAGGGCCAGCACCGCCAGAATAATAATCATGATGATGAAGCAGCCGAACAAGGCAATCGTACCGGGAACCGGGCCCATCTCTTCTTTCACCATCTCGCCCAGAGAGGCGCCATTACGACGTGAAGAGATAAACAGCACCATAAAGTCCTGTACTGCGCCAGCCAGCACCACCCCGGCCAGAAGCCAGAGGACGCCAGGCAGATAACCCATTTGCGCCGCCAGTACCGGACCAACAAGCGGCCCCGCCCCGGCAATGGCGGCAAAATGGTGACCAAACAGCACATAGCGATTAGTCGGCACATAGTTAAGACCGTCGTTGTTTATGACGGCTGGCGTCGAACGCGTCGGATCCAACTTCATGACTTTTTGCGCGATGTAAAGACTGTAATAACGATAAGCCACCAGATAAACGGAAACGGAAGCTACAACAATCCACAGAGCACTGACATGTTCACCCCGGCGTAAGGCGATGGTCGCCAGACAGAAAGCACCGATGATTCCGAGAATCACCCAGGGTATGTGCTTGACTATTTTTTTATTATCCATAGGAGACCTGATTGTAAGATTAATAAGCAAAACAGCCTTTGCCGTTTTGGGTAGATTACACGAACCGATATTTATTAAGACTTGAGCATCTGGTTATACCCAATAAATCTCACATTACAGACCGGCGATAAGCGAACAGATCCCAATACACTTACCTCGGGTCCGCTATTTGGATGAACCCGTACAGCCAATGCATCTGCAATGTGAAAGATGGCGGATATATGTTGAGAATATTTTGGCTAATTTCTGATCTTAACGGGGGAATAAATGGTTGAGCGGTTATATTAGTAGGGTAAGCGGTAGTTTAACCGGGTAAGTGGTTTTTTACCGGTTTGGGGGGCGATAAATATGTGATTTAGATCTCATTATAAACCGCGATAATACCAGCAACGACGGTTAACACAGACTAAATAGCACACATTACAACAAGACAAATGCGCCCGAATATTCGGGTACTAACGCTGTCAGTGCCCGGCATTGACGAAGAGCGTCAACGCGTGGTCGTTTAACAAATAATGGGTATCACCGTCACTTTTTCTGCGCCAGCCGGTTATTTTAACCATCACTCTCGTTAGACGTCAGAAATAGGGTAATCGGCAGAAAAAAACATTGCGCAAAAGATGAAAATTAACAGCCATAAAATTAAAAAATTTGTGTGATCTCACCTTAAAAAATGAAAAGAAGGAATAAATAAACCTATCCCGATGTTACTCATTCACTGTCGGTATGTTTATTTTTTGTTGGAAATTAATCTATTTAATCATAACAGCGTGAAGAATACGCTGAATCGGGCACGCATAAAGCTATCGAATTTCATCGATCGACGATGAAATAAAACAAATTACTAACGCATTTACAACATAACAAATGACGACCAGTGGGCGGCATGCAAATAATAAAAGAGTTGCAATAAAAAAATGCGACAGCGTTTGTCATTGTTTGTGGTCACGCGCTACACGTTTATGGCCGAACTTCGGAGGTCACCGCGTACCTCGCTTCCCACACTAACGACTCCCGATTGGCGCGTATTCAGGCATGCGCATCCAGCCAGACCGCATAAGCCTGGTCCCATAAGGCCGCTGGCGTGCCGGCTTTACCGAGGCCAAAACCATGACCTCCTTTGGTTATTTTGAATAACTCCACGGGTACTCCCATCCGTCGGCAGGTATCACGCATCAGCTCAGTATTATAAGGATTAGCGGTATGGTCATCTTCCGCCTGTGCCATAAACAGTGGCGGGAAAGCGTGCGTCACATAGTTTTGCACCGACCAGGCCGCCTCTTCTGCCGGCGTGGCATTATGTCCAACCAGTTCAGTATGCGTTGTGGTGTGCGAGTAAGGCGCTTCCAGCGTAATTACCGGGTAAAGTAACCCAACACTGTCCACGCGCGGGACAAGGGCATCCACATCATCCTGCGGCGAATAGGAGGCGAAATCAGGACGGGCGGCGGCTAACCCCAATAAATGCCCCCCGGCGGAAAAACCTAACACATGTACTCTTTTTTCCAGTGAGCGCACCAATCGAATGGCGCGCTGTGCATCCTGCAACGCAACCATATTGCCTGCATGCCATGCTTCTCCGGGCAAGCGATAGCTGAGAACATAGGTGGTAAAACCACGGCCGTTCAGCCAGCGCGCCACCGGCCATGCCTCACGGGCCATGCCTATCCAGCGATAACCGCCGCCAGCGGCAATCAGTACACTCTGACCATTGGGCTTCTGCGGCTGAAAACGTTGAATCATCGGATTAACGATATTAGACCACGACCCATTGTGGCTAATATGTACACTCCCATGCGGACCGCCACCGCCGGGGGGTCCGTCAGGCCAAAGCAACACCACATCTTCCCGGGCAATCAGGTCACCTGCTTTCATCGAAAGCAAAGTAGCGCCAGCGCCCAATAATAACTGGCGACGACTAATCATGTTACATTTCCATTATTTTTTTAGTGGATGCATTCTCAGGCAACCAGGATTTATGGCTCGTTTTGGCGATGCGCAAAACAGCCACAACAACATACTATTCCTCTGCGAAAAAAATTCACTCGTTCGCAGAATAAATTTTCTGTCGCCGGTTGATTCCGTAACCGCGATGATCACGTACCGCCTTGTTCAGTAAAAAAGCAGGGCCACACGCATTACTTGCTTTGCTGTAGGATGGCGGTTCCGATTACGCCAACTGACTGGCTGGTGTTCACGTTTTTTTCACTCGGGAGCCTGTTGATGTCATTGTCTTATCTCACCGCGTTATCAGATATTGCCGCCACTGACTGGGATGCGCTGTTACCCGATGATAATCCGTTTTTACGCCATGCCTTTCTTGATACGCTGGAAGCGAGTGGCTGTATCAGGGCGGAAAACGGTTGGCAACCAGAACACCTGATCTGGCGAGCGCAGGGCCGTTTGCTGGCGGCCATTCCGGGCTACCGCAAACGTCACTCCATGGGTGAATATGTTTTCGATCATGGCTGGGCAGAGGCCTGCTATCGTGCCGGGATTGCCTACTACCCGAAATGGCTGGGGGCGATCCCATTCAGTCCGGTGACCGGGCCGCGCTTACTGGGCTCACGTCCCGCGGCCAGCCAACTGCTGGCTGCGCTGCCGGATTATCTGCATCACCAGCAACTTTCCGGGGCGCACATCAATTTCACCGCCGGGCCGGACAATGCGCTGCTCGCCGATCAACCCAACTGGCTGGCACGCCCCGGCTGCCAGTATCACTGGCATAATTATGGCTATCGCGACTTCAGCGATTATCTCGATACACTGATGTCACGCAAGCGCAAACAGCTACGAAAGGAACGCGAACAGGTCGCGGCCAGCGGGATCGAATTTAACGGGTTTACCGGCGCCACCATGAACGAGCCCCTGTGGGATTTTGTTTATGCCTGTTACGCCAATACGTATCAGGTGCGTGGCCAGCAACCTTACCTGACCCGTGATTTTTTCAGTCTGCTGGCAGCAAGGATGCCCACGGCAATCCGCGTGGTGGTCGCATCAAAACAGCGCCAAAACGTGGCAATGGCGTTCAGTCTGGTTGGCAATAACACGCTTTATGGTCGTTACTGGGGTTGCCTGGCGGAATTTAACCGTTTGCACTTTGAGACCTGCTTTTATCAGGGCATAGATTACGCCATCGCCCATGGTTTACAGCATTTCGATGCTGGCGCGCAGGGGGAACATAAGTTGATGAGAGGCTTTGAACCGGTTATCACCCATTCATGGCATTATCTTTGTCATCCCGGGTTACGCGCGGCAGTGGCTGATGTTCTGTCGCAAGAGTGGGCGGACACGCATGCATGGATAAAAGACGCGCGCGCCGCCTTGCCATACCGTAAAGACACTCAGCCCGCGCCAACAAAGCCCCCGGTCTGATGGCGCCACAAACGCGCATACAAACCGTTTTGCGCCAGCAGTTCATGATGGCTGCCGACTTCCGCAATCTGGCCTTTATCCAGCACCACCAGCCGGTCGAGTTTTGCAATGGTGGATAATCGGTGCGCAATCGCAATCACGGTTTTCCCTGTCATCAGGGTTTCCAGGTTCTCCTGAATGGCGGCTTCCACTTCAGAATCAAGCGCGGAGGTGGCTTCGTCCATAATCAAAATCGGCGCATTTTTCAATAATACCCGGGCGATAGCAATACGCTGCCGCTGTCCGCCAGACAGTTTCACGCCCCGTTCGCCGACATGCGCATCCAGCCCGTGGCGTCCCTGCGGATCAGAAAGCAGCGGAATAAACTCATCGGCGCGGGCGCGCTGGATGGCGGTGATCACCGCCTCTTCACTGGCGTCTGGGTTACCATAAAGTAAATTGTCGCGAATGGAGCGATGCAGCAGTGAGGTATCCTGCGTGATCATGCCAATTTGTGCTCGCAGGCTGGTCTGGCTGACCTCCGCAATGTTTTGGCCGTCGATCATAATACGTCCGCCATTAATGTCATACAGACGCAACAGCAGGTTGACCAGGGTTGATTTTCCGGCGCCTGACGGACCAATCAGGCCAATTTTTTCCCCCGGACGGATAGTCAGATTCAGGTTATTAATCACCTGGCGGCTACCACCGTAATCAAAACGCACCTTATCGAAACAAATACCGCCATGCGGTACCTGTAAAGTCTTTGCCCTGGGGATATCGGTGACACTCAGCGGTTGCGAAACCGTTTGCAGGCCATCCTGCACAATGCCAATATTTTCAAAGATGCCGTTCACCACCCACATGATCCAGCCCGACATATTAACAATGCGGATCACCAGCCCCGTCGCCAGAGCAATGCCGCCAATGCTGATCTGAGACAGTGACCAGAGCCAAAGTGCCAGGCCGCTGGTTCCGACGATGAGCAAGCCATTCAATATTGACAGCGTGACATCCATGCTGGTCACCATGCGGCTTGCCCGCTGGGTTTTTTCGGTTTGCTCGCTAATGGCTTCCCGCGCATACCGTTGTTCCAGATCGGTATGGGCAAACAATTTCAGGGTCGCAATATTGGTATAACCATCAACAATGCATCCCATCAGGCGAGAACGCGCCGCCGAAGACTCGACCGAACGGGCTTTGACCCGTGGCACGAAATAGCCAAGTGCGCAGCTATAGGCGATGATCCATGCCACCAAAGGCACCATCAGACGCCAGTCCGCTTCGGCAAATAAGATCAACGCTGTCACGGAATAAATCAGTACATGCCAAATCGCATCCACCATCTGCACGGCGGAATCGCGCAGAGCGTTACCCGTTTGCATAATGCGCTGAGCAATACGCCCGGCGAAATCACTCTGAAAAAAATTAAGGCTTTGCTTTAACACATAGTTATGATTCTGCCAGCGGATCAAACTGGTCATGCCGGGGTTAATACTTTGATGTATCAATAAATCATGTAAACCGATAAATACCGGACGCAGAATCAACGCCACCGTGCCCATCCATAATAATGTGCCCCAGTGATCGCGAAAGAAGGTGGCGCCAGGCGAGGTATTGGCCAAATCGATCAGGCGACTCAGGTAACTGAATAAGGCGACCTCAATCAGCGAGGTGACCAGCCCCACCGCCAGCAACGCGGCAAAACTGCGCCAAACCTGCCGCAGGTAGAACCAATAAAACGCCCAGACCTCATCAGGCGGCACCTCACCCGGCGCATCCTGAAAAATATCAATAAATTTTTCAAAGCGACGAAACAGCATACACAGTCTCACATTCAACACATCAGGCGGCTGAGTTTAATGCACTTCTATTGCGCTTTCAGGTTTCTGTGACCTGAACCGCACAATTATCACTATTCGACCGCACTATTCCTGCATTACCCCAGCAGGGTGACCAGCGTAAATCCGACAAACGCCATCAGCACCGATCCAATAACATGCGTCATAACGCTGATCATCGCCCACAGGTACTTGCCGCTTTGCAGCAACAGCAAAATTTCCGCCGAAAACGAGGAAAAGGTCGTTAACCCGCCACACAACCCGGTGACCAGCAGCAACCGCCAGAGCGGATCAAGGTGAGGATTTTTCAGAAAATAGGCCAGCGCCGCACCCACAATCAGCCCGCCCACCAGATTGACGATCAACGTTCCGGGCGGCAAATTGGGAAACAGAGCATTGAAACGGACAGAAATTAACCAGCGCAAGATGCACCCCACCGTGCCGCCGACCATGACTACCAGCATTGATTTAAACATCGGTCACTCTCCCCAAAACCTCATATGGTTCCCGCGCAGTCGGGGATAGCGAACAGGATGGATGTGCGTCCTGACATACCCCTGACTCCCGCGCGAGGATAATGTATGTCAGGCGTCATCAGCCAGCCGCATCCGGCTGGCGGTTGGGTAAGGTGGCACGCCATCACCTTGATGCGAAAAATCATAGCTTTTCATCAGCGATGAAACAAGACTGCCCCACTGTTAACGGCGCTCATTTTGTTGTTATCATCCAGTACGCCAGGTGGATGTTGATTCACACACGCCGGGTTAATCGCCGCGGGATCTAACAGCAATGCGCCGCACAGTTAAACCGTCGTGGCAGTGTCTTTCTCTGTTGTCGTATCGCTTTCCAGTCGCTGGCGGCGGCGCAAATTGGGGAACAACACCATCCATACGCCGACAACCACCAGCGTGCCAATTCCCCCCAACATCGCCGCCGGGACTGCACCCAGCCAGGCCGCCATCATGCCGGATTCGAATTCCCCCAGTTGATTGGAGGTGTTAATAAAGATGGCATTAACCGCATTGACGCGACCACGCATATCATCAGGCGTGTCCAGTTGCACCAGAGCGCCGCGAATCACCATACTGACCATATCAAAGGCTCCTGTCGCCAGTAACGCCAGTAATGACAGCCAAATCGTCGCGGAAAGCGCAAACACCAGAATAGCGGCGCCGAAACCGGCAACGGCAATAAACATGATCATACCAACGTGCCGTTGCAGGGAATGGCGACTGAGCCAGAAACCAACCAGCAATGCGCCCACCGCCGGCGCGGCACGTAATAAACCCAGCCCAACAGGCCCGGTATGCAAAATATCGCTGGCGAAAATGGGCAGTAATGCCGTGGCGCCGCCAAGCAATACGGCAAACAGATCAAGCGAGATCACGCCAAGGACATCGGGCCGCGCACGAATGAAGCGGACACCCGCAAACAAGGTGGCAAGGCTGGCCGGCACCCGGACTGGCGGCGCCTGCTCATAACGCATCCGGCTGACCATAATGACCGAGACCAGGTAGAGCCCGCCAGCCGCCAGATACACGCTGCCAGCCCCCAGCGTATACAAAAATCCCCCTAATGCGGGCCCGGCGATCATCGCCGCCTGCCCGGAGACCGCACTGGCTGCTGTCGCCCTTGCCAGCAATCGTGACGGAACCAGCGCGGGTAACATGGATTGCAGGGCGGGCGCTTCGATCACTTTCGCCACTGAAATGATAAAAACCAGGCTAAGAATGACGAAAACATTGCTGTGATGCATAAACGTTAATACTGTCAACGCGACAATAGCAAGCCACTCAACCAGTTGCCCACACAACACAATGCGACGACGATCAAACTGGTCGGCAATATGACCGGCCGGCAATGCCAGTAAAACCGACGGTAAGAATTGCACCAGCCCAATCAGGCCGAGGTAAAACGCCTTGCCGGTCAGCGAGTAGATTTGCCAGCCGACCACAATCGAAAGCATTTGGAAACCAAAACCAGAACCCGTACGAACCAGCCAGAAAGCAACGAAAGCACGATGGTGCAATAACGCATCGGCACGGCGGGCGACAGAAGAGGACATAGTCATTCCTGATAGTCAACGTGGCGCGCATATCAGTATGTAACGCCAACCGGTGTTCCGTCATTGCATATGCACGCCGCTGGCGCGCAATGACGAAACACAGCCTAATACACAAGCGATAAAGCGTATCTTACCGCCCACAGTTTGTCAGCCCGGACAAAAAACAGCATTATCAGTGTCAATAGAAATACGGAATGAATAGCGGTGGAGAACAGGGTGAGCTCGCGCGAGATGCCCCGAATAGCGTGAGCGATATGGCTTGCCGCTGACGATGGATCGCTACAGATGCTTAATCAGAATCATGCACCCCATACCCATCAATACCACGCCGCCCAGCACCTCCGCCCATTTACCCATTACAGGGCCGATAAACCGACCAAGCAAAATACCGGATGCCGCCATAATGGTGGTGGCCATACCGATAGTCAGGGCAGTTAACACAATATCAACCTGCAAAAATGCCAGCCCGACACCGACCGCCAGCGCATCCAGACTGGTGGCTATCGCCGTAGTAGCCAGTAACAAAAAACTGTGGCGTCTGATGATCGTTTTTTCGCCGTTTTTATCGCACCGAACGCCTTCAATAGCCATGCGCGCACCGAGAATGAATAACAGCGCAAAGGCCACCCAATGATCCCACGACATAATAAACTGACTGGCGGCAAGGCCAATCGCCCAGCCAATTAACGGCGTCAGCATTTCAATCACACCAAAAATTAATCCGGTGCGGATCGCTTCTTTTACACTGGGTCGATGAAGTGTCGCCCCTTTGCCAATCGCAGCGGCAAAAGCATCCATCGACATCGCGAATGCCAGAATCAGGGTCGCATAAAAATTCATGATATTTACCGCGGCAGACAGAGCAAAACAGCGCGAAGCATTGCTCTTTATGCCTGAACAAATCGTTAACAATGTCAAAGAACGCGCATCCTAGCACGGGAAAAGCAATTAAAAAAGACAGTAAAATCAGGGATTTGAATATAGCAAAGGCTATAATATTTAACATCAGCTATGACCGAAAACAACGACAATGGCTGTTTGATGATGAAGTACAAGGCATTTTTCCTGTTTCAGGAAGAGAACGCCGCCCTCTCAGGCACGAGATGCCATGATGTGATGAAGGGTTACTCATCGTTCACACAGGTGAAATCTATTGGCGCCTGGCTACCGGTTGCAACGAAGGGATTGAACCGGCTGGCAGATTCCCCGACAATGCAGACAATATTCACCGAGCAAAAGGCGAGTTTGATGAAAAACCCGTTTGAAACCTTCCTGATGCCAATGGGCATTTTGCTGCTGGGATTTTTCTCAGCGCTACTGCTGCCCATCCCATCATTTGGCGTCGAGCTATCAAAAACACTGATGCATATGTTTCATTTCGAGGATCTCAACCAGTTTTATACCGTTATCTTATGTCTGTGGTTCTTACTGCTGGGCACCGTGGAGTTTTTTATCTTTCGTTTTATTTATCGTCGCTTCATCCGCGTGTAAACGGCAGCCGACGGTGTATGATTTCACTTTCTGATAACATTTAAGTTAACCTGACACCGCTGTGAGTCCCTCGCCCTCATCGCGCCATGAATTATGTGTTTTTTCAGTAAAATGGCGGAATTATGACAGGCATACGCATGCGCAGAATCGCTCTGCCCGATCTGATGACATTAGCTAATAAGCACATCGCATTTTAAAAATTAAACAAACCATTCAAATTTATTGCCAAAATGTTATATTTTCTCCTGTGTCTATAACTCACAGTTAACGACCATGATTTATGCCCGTCAGATTTCATGTTGCATGTATGTTGGTGCGCTCAACTGCCCAAATCACTCCGCGTAAAGCTTATCGGGATCCCTTTGCCAGTTGGCTTCCCGTAGCGCGAATTATTTAGGGTATACACGGGTTTTATCATGTGTCGTTCCTTAAACATGAAAGAGAGAGATTAACCCGCTCAGAAGAAGCCGGGCTATTTCATCTGCAACTACCTGTTGAGCTTTCAACAGAGGGAGGTGTCGCCTCATGCGCAAAACAGCATCGCTTCTGGCACTGTGTATGAATACGTTGGGTATGACTAAGCAAGCCGTTGCAAAAGAAAAAAAAGACGTCGATGTGCTATTGATTGGTGGCGGGATTATGAGCGCAACCCTTGGCACCTATCTTCAGGAACTTGAGCCTGACTGGCACATTGAGATGGTCGAACGTCTTGACAGCGTCGCACAAGAGAGCTCTAACGGCTGGAATAATGCCGGTACCGGCCATGCCGCACTGGCGGAAATGAATTACACCGCAGAAAAAGAAGACGGCTCGATCGATATCTCTAAAGCCATCGCGATTAATGAATCATTTCATATTTCACGCCAGTTCTGGGCGCATCAAGTCCGGAAAGGCACCCTGAGTGAACCAAAACGCTTTATCAACAGCACGCCTCATATGAGTTTTGTCTGGGGCGACGATAATGTGACATTCTTGCGCAAACGTTATCAGGCGCTGCAAAAAAGCCCCCTGTTTCAGGGAATGGAGTACTCGGAGGATCGCCAGCAAATTGCAAAATGGCTGCCATTAGTGATGGAAGGTCGCGATCCACAGCAAAAAGTGGCGGCGACCTATATGCCGATGGGGACCGATGTCAATTTTGGCGAGATCACCCACCAGCTCGTGGCCGCGCTGGTGAAAAAACCGAACTTTACGTTACAAACTCGCCACGAAGTACGCGATATCACGCGCAATGATGACGGTAGCTGGACGGTAACCGTCGCAGATCTGAACCACCCGGAAGCGGGGAAAACCATCAGGGCGCAACACATCTTTATTGGCGCCGGCGGCGCTGCTTTGCCATTATTGCAAAAGTCAGGTATTCCGGAAGCGAAAAACTACGCTGGCTTCCCGGTGGGAGGGTCATTTCTGGTGACCGAAAACCCGGATGTGGTTAGACGTCATCTGGCTAAAGTGTATGGCAAGGCTTCGGTAGGCGCACCACCGATGTCTGTGCCACACCTTGATGCCCGCCAGCTGGACGGCAAGCATGCCTTGTTATTTGGCCCCTTTGCCACTTTCTCCACCAAGTACCTGAAAAGCGGCTCCCTGTGGGATATGTTTGGCTCCATCACCGCCACCAATTTTATGCCGATGGTGCATGTCGGTCTTGATAACTTCAATCTGGTGAAATATTTAGTGGGCCAGGTGATGCTGACCGATAATGATCGCTATAAAGCGCTCAAAGAGTACTTCCCGGGGGCGAAAAAAGAAGACTGGCGTTTAGAAATCGCCGGACAGCGCGTACAAATCATCAAAAAGGATGCGGAAAAAGGCGGCGTACTGCGCCTTGGCACTGAAGTTGTCACCTCGCAGGATGGTACAATTTCCGCTCTGTTAGGCGCATCACCGGGCGCTTCAACAGCGGCTCCGATTATGCTCAGCCTGATGCAAAAAGTGTTTAAAGACAAAATGGCCTCAGCCTCGTGGCAGGCCAAATTGCGGGAAATGCTCCCCTCGTACCAACAAACACCGGAGGGTAACGCCAGTGCTGACCAGCAAGAGCGGGTGGAAACCAGCCGTATTTTGCAACTGAATGACGCCTCGCCTACCCCAGCGGCTGCCAATGATGAGGTGTCTGAATCCGCCGTGGTCGGAAAATAACCCCCCTTTCGCGCACTGTCATCACGTTCAATGTCAGTGCGCGAACCCACTCAATGGGGCACATAGCCCAACGCCATAAACCACAAATAATCCAGCGGTAATAACACGATAGCGCTGGCCAGCGCCACCACCAGACACAGTATTATCCCATCACGCGCCGGAACACGGCCTAAGCCCATGGCCAGCACAATCGGCGACGCCTGATAAGGTAACAGTGGCGTGGCATAAGCAAACACCTGGATCATCAGTACTGTCAGTAACGGAAAATCAGATGCCGTAGAAAAATCCCCGGCCATTGGCGTAAACATGGCGGGCACGCCATTGGCGGTAACGACAAAGTTCAGTGCTGAGGTCAGGGCATTCAACGACAGAAAGCTGATAAAAGGCCTCGTGACGTCAAACGGGGTGATACTCAGTAGTGTCGTCGCGATAAGCCGACCTAAACCAGAATCAATCACCACCGACGTAACGCCAAGGATCGCCGCCACATACAGGCAGGTGCGAAAATTTACGCCACTGGCAAATGCCTCGCTGGAGACAAAGCCAATCCGCGGCAACAGGCAGAAACAGGCGGCAGCCAGCCCGATCCAGGCCGGAGAAATGCTGTGCAAGCTGTCTGTCATCCACAACAGTAATGTCAGTAATAACACGGCTACCAGCCGCCATTCATCTTTGTTCAGACGTGGCAATACCGTATGTTGGGTAACGGGCTGTGGCCGGGCCGGAAATAAAACACAGATGCACAGCGTCAATAACATCCCCTTCAGGATCCCCACTACCGGCGTATGCAAAAATAACCACGGCATATAGCCAAGATGGAGGCCAAATGCATTTTCTGCCGCACCGGTCATCACCAGATTAGGGACGTTCGCCGGTAAGATACTGGCCGATAACTGGAAAGTGCCAAAACCAACCGCCAGCGCTAAACCAATCCACCCCCGGCTGCCTTCGTTAATCCCCACTTGTTTTGCCAGCGCGCCGACAATCGGCATCAATAAAGCAATACGCCCCATATTGGAGGGCATAATAAACGCCAGTAAATAGCTCACAAGGATGACCCCACCGACCATGCGCGGCCATGAATGGCTTAACACCGCCGCCAGCATGCTTGCCAGTCGGTCCGCCAACCCGACCTGGCGGATCGCTACCCCTAAAATAAAGCCACTCAGCACTAACCAGAATGCGGATGAGGCAAAACCGCTGAATACACTGGCCGCTGGCGCAATATGCAACAGCATCGCGGCGGCAAAAAACAACAGCGCGGTAATAAATTCCGGCAGCAATGCGGTGGCCCAGAGCAGAATAGTGATGGTGACCACCATGGCGGTTAGCCAGATTTCAGGCAAAACAGGCGTCACCTCATCAACTCCTTGTGTGAATAACCGCTGACTTCGCGTAGGTTATCATTAACATCGCTTTCATCTGGACGGGCTGAGAAGTATTCAATTCCTCTCGGGTCGGGTAAAGTCACCGCCGCTCACATTTGTGAACAACATCACATAAAAGGCAGAATATCATGACGCCTGCGTCGGTTCGGCTTACACAGTCCCCTTAGCGCGCTACTGCGTCAACCAGCATCCAAACCGTGGTGGCCGTCAGTGACAGCGCCATGACGCCATTAAAGCACTTCAACTTCCAGCGAACCTGTAAATGTTTCCCTAAACGGTCACCTAATACCGCCCAGAGCAAAATGCAAGGCAGGTTCAATGCCATAAATCCCACCGTTACCGCCCAGATAGCGCTACTGCTGGCATAGAGCAATGCCACGTTACTGGCCATAAGCCAGGCTTTAGGGTTAACCAGCTGGAACAATGCGCCACCGATTACCGTTATCGGCTGGGCTTTTTGCCGTAATTCAGGCGCGGAAGCGCGCAAAATTTTCCATGAAAGCCAGAATAAATACCCACAACCGATCACGGTCAGCGGCAGACGAATAGCATGTACTACGCTCAGCAACACCATTAAAGCACTACTGAGGAATAGTGTCTGTAGGGTACATCCCAACAGAATACCGAAGACCATGGGTAAGGTGCGCCGTAAACCAAAATTGACGCCAGAAGTCGCCAGCAACAGGTTATTGGGGCCCGGCGTAATCGACATCACTGTCACATAACTAAAAAAAGAGGGATCAAGCATGGTGCGCTCCGGCAAGACTGAAATCAGAGCACTATATTAGACGTCCATGGAATATGGTAACAGGCACACAAAATGGTTATTGTATTGAGTACAATTACATAAATTCTAATACTGTACCCGTTCATTCTAAGGAGAATTGTGTCTATCATCGAACCTCAGGAAAGCACGTTATACCAGCAGTTGGCCGAGACTTTCGCCTCTGCGATCCATAACGGCACATGGGCTCCAGGCAGCCGTTTACCGGCTATTCGTCGTGTGGCGGGCGCGCATCAGGTAAGTGTCAATACGGTGCTGAATGCCTGGCAAGTACTGGAAGATCGTGGGCTTATCGAAGCACGCCCGCAATCCGGTTATTTTGTGCGTACCGTGTTGCCTGCGCTGGCCCATCCTCGTAAGCATCTTACCGAAGTCACTTCACCGAGCAGTGAAAAACTTGATCTGATTGACACCGTATTCGCGGCACAAAACCACCCCGATTACACCAACATCTCGCTGGCTTGCCCGCAGAACACGGACTTTTACCCGGTCGTCAAACTCAGTCGAATTACTGCGTCATTATTGCGCCACCATCCTGAAATCATTGGACGCTACGCCTTACCTCCCGGTAACGAACGTTTACGCCGCGAAGTCGCGCGCCGAACGATGGATTTGGGATTCTCACTAACCAGCGATGCAATTACGCTCACCCATGGTTGCATGGAAGCGCTGCAACTGGCGCTACGCGCGGTGACCCGCCCTGGCGACTGCGTCGGTCTGGAAACGCCTACCTATTTTTACTTGTTTCCCCTACTGGCCAGCCTGGGGCTGAAGAGTGTGGAGATCCCCACCGATCCCGAGCGCGGTTTATCACTCGACGCGCTGGAAATGCTGCTACGCGAAAAACGCCTGAATGCGCTGATTGTGATGCCTAATGTCCAGAATCCACTGGGTTGCAGCATGACGCTGGCCGATAAAAAACGTCTGGCGCAGCAGGTGAATCAGTATCAGATCCCACTGATTGAAGATGGCTTGTACAGTGAATTGCAGTTCTGTTGGCCTCTGACGCCAGCGGTAAAAGCGTTTGATCGCGATGGCTGGGTGATGTATTGCTCCAGCTTTACCAAAACCCTGGCGCCGGATTTTCGCCTTGGCTGGATAGCCGCAGGTCGCTTTACGGCGGAAATTGCCCGCCTCAAAGCGGTGTCGTCAATGGCTGAACCAGCATTACTGTCAGAAACTCTGGCGCAGTTTCTCGCCTCGGGCGGTTACGATCATCATCTGCGCAGTTTACGCCGTCGTTATGCCGCACAACTTGATGAAGCACGCGGCTTAATCGCCCGTCATTTTCCCCGTGGGACACGCGCTACCCTGCCACAAGGCGGTTTTGTCTTTTGGGTGGAACTGCCCGGCACAGTTGACAGTGTGACGCTGTTTCATCGGCTATTGCAGGAGAAAATTTGTGTCACCCCCGGCGAACTCTATACACTCAGTGACCGCTGCCATAATGCGTTACGCCTTTCTTGCTGTTATCCCTTTGATGAACGTTACTGCTACGCACTCAAGCGCACCGGCGCGCTGGCCTGCGACATGAGCGGTTTAGCGCCAGGCGCGTAACTATCATGCTGCAGGCAGCATTGTCAGCACCATGGTTGCATTACAGAAACATACCGCCGGACACTTCAATACGCTGACCGGTAACCCAGCCCATTTCATCACTGAAGATCGCGGCAATAGCATGACCAATGTCGTCCGGCAATCCTGCACGTCCCAGGGCAGTCTGCGAAGCAACCAATTGATTAACTTCTGAATTATCACGTACTGTACCGCCACTGAAATCGGTGGCAATGGCACCCGGCGCAATGATATTGACTGTAATGTTCCGACAAGCCAGTTCTTTCGCCTGATAGCGCGTCAGCACTTCCATTCCGCCTTTCATCGCTGCATAAGCGCTGGAGTCCGCCAGACTAAAGCGCGTCAGACCACTTGAAACGTTGAGGATCCGCCCGCCGTCACTGATCAGCGGCAACAGCTTTTGTGTCAGAAAAAAAGGACCTCTGAAATGCGTGTGCATGACCAGATCAAATTGTGCTTCTGTGGTCTGTGCGAACGGGACATGAAGGCCAACGCCGGCATTGTTTAATAAATAATCGAACTGCTTGCGCTGCCACACCTGACCAAGCTGATTTTGCACCGTCGCCACGAAGGCATCAAACCCGCCGCTGTCCGCAACATCAAGTTGTAGCGCCAGCGCACGCCCGCCACGCGCTTCAATCTCTTGCACCACTGCCTGCGCTTCTGCCGATTGGCTACGCCAGGTGAAAATGATGTCACAATGCTTTTCAGCCAGCCTTAATGCTGCATTTCTGCCTAAACCACGGCTACCTCCGGTGATCACTGCAATTTTACGTGCCATTTTCTACCTCTGATCAAGTAATAAAGACAAAACAGAGGATATTAAGCTCAACGTGATCTATAAAGTCTGATAATTACATATCACTGTTTCATTAATAACAACAATGGGTCTGTCGATGGATAAAATTCATGCTATGCAGGTTTTTGTCAGGATCGCTGAAATGAACAGCTTCACCCGTGCAGCGGACAGTCTCGGTTTACCCAAAGGCAGCGTCTCACGGCAATTACAGGCCCTGGAGAACCAAATGGGGGCGCGTCTTCTACAACGCACCACCCGCCGCGTGCAGTTGACGCAGGAAGGCCGGGTGTATTACGACCGTTGTCGCGATTTACTGAACAGCCTGGAAGAGCTGGACACGTTGTTTCAGCACGATCCGGCGACGCTGAGCGGGCGGTTGCGTGTCGATATGCCTGTCGCGCTGGCCTGCGATGTAGTGCTTCCTTTGCTGCCCGAGTTTCTCCAGCACTATCCGGGGATCGAACTGGAGCT
Source organism: Enterobacterales bacterium (assembly GCA_015655145.1). Taxonomy (GTDB): domain Bacteria; phylum Pseudomonadota; class Gammaproteobacteria; order Enterobacterales; family Enterobacteriaceae; genus JAATFO01. The sequence continues at coordinate 74,009 of JAATFO010000004.1, forward strand.
CAGCAGCAGTGATCGTCAGGTAGATGTTATCAGCGAAGGTTTCGATTGTGTTGTGCGTATTGGTCAGTTAAAAGATTCAGGGCTGACTGCCCAACCGCTCGGTCATTTGACCATGATAAATTGTGCCAGCCCGCATTACCTTGCACGCTTTGGCGTTCCGCAGGCGCTTGACGATTTGTCACAACACGCGATGGTGCATTACAACCAGCATCCGGGCATCGCACCGCAAGGCTTTACATTTTATGATGGCAAACAGTCTCACGCCATCCAAACCGGTGGCGTACTCACCGTAAACAGTACCGAGACCTATCGCGCCGCCTGCCTCGCCGGTCTTGGTATTATTCAGGCACCACGCATGGCGATGAACGCGTTATTGAAAGAGAAACGTGTAGTGGCTATTTTAACGGGATTTCAGGCGCAGCCGCTGTCTGTTTCACTGATTTATCCCCATCGTCGTCACCTCGCGCACCGCGTCCGTGTGTTTATGGAATGGCTTTCTAAGGCGATGAAACATCACATAATGTAACTCTGTTGCTCCCGGTCAGCAGACAGATGATCGGGCGATGAGTGGCGCGCGTTCGCCAGAATCACGACACAGAGTCAGTACCGCAGGATGCGCACTTGCCGCCTTGCCACCACACGAATTATTTAGCGTATATAATTTTATCTGGATCATAACGAGCAGGGATTAATGGAGTCATGACCGACAAGCAACCGCACACTTCAGCACCGCCGCCGCCACAAAAGAAACCGCTCATTCCTGAGACGGGACATCCGCGTATCGATCGTTTCATGGCGCCCATTTCACATCTGGTCAGTCGATTTCAGTCGATACCCGCAGTGATGCATTTTATTCGCGCCGGTGAACGTTTTAATGATCGCCTTGGCAGCCAGTTCGGCGCGGCCATTACTTACTTTTCTTTCCTCTCGCTGATCCCCATCCTGATGGTGTCCTTTGCCGCAGTTGGCTTTGTGCTGGCTTCGCAACCTGACCTTCTGACCAGCCTTATCAACAAAATCGTTAATAGTATTAGTGACCCCATGCTGGCCAATACGCTGAAAAATACGGTGAATACCGCCGTGCAACAGCGAACCACCGTAGGCGTGACCGGTTTATTGCTGGCGCTTTACTCCGGCATTAGCTGGATGGGAAACCTGCGTGAAGCGATTCGCGCGCAATCACGGGATGTCTGGGAACGTAACCCGCAAGATAGCGAGAAGATTTATCACAAATACACGCGCGATTTCATTTCACTGACCGGACTGGTCTTCGCGCTGATCATCACCCTGTCGTTAACCTCGATTGCCGGATCCGCACAAGCGGCAATTGTGCATGCCCTCGGTCTTGATACCATTGCCTGGTTGCGCCCGGTCATGACGATCATTGCGTTGACCATCTCGGTGCTGGCCAATTATTTATTGTTCCTGTGGATCTTCTGGATATTACCGCGCCATAAACCCCGTAAAAAAGCGCTGTTTCGCGGCACATTACTGGCGGCTGGCGGCTTCGAAGTGATTAAGTTCATTATGACACTCACGTTACCCAAGCTGGCCTCATCACCTTCCGGGGCTGCGTTTGGTTCGGTGCTGGGGCTGATGGCTTTCTTTTACTTTTTCGCTCGTCTGACACTGTTTTGTGCCGCATGGATAGCCACAGCAAAATATCAGGATGATGAAGAGCCGTCACCGCCTTCTTCCGACACATAATGTGGCTACCACCATCCTGGTCACATTGCAGGCCTGTCCGTGTTCAGTTGTCGCGCAGCAGGCTGGGCCAGGGTTAACGCTATAAGAGGCCGATACTTTTCATATAATCCAGATAGCGAGTCAGCAAGACGGTATTGGTCGGCGTATAGTCTGGTCCACCCGCTTCCTCTAATACCGTCATGGTTTGGCTGGCATCATAACGCGGTCTATTTCGGAAGGACTCCCACACGGTAAGATCGTCATACACGACGTCGGAAAGCATGGGTAATAACGGCATTAATGGGTTGTGGTCTAAATCGGGATCATCATACAACCGCTGCAACCACTGTTTATAAGGTATCGGCGTTAATTGATAGCCACATTCCGCAAACAGTTCAAAGAAGGTATTCAAACTTATCGAATGATCATCACTCGGCGGAATGAGATGGTACACGTGCCCCAACCGGCTATTATCACTGGCGATGGTAACTGAGGCTGCACTGGCATAATCGACGGGGATCAGCGCTTTGCGATCGCCAGGTAACAGTGGCGATGCACCGGTGTTAATACACCCTTTTATCATTCGCCACGGCTTTGTTGAATAAATCGGATGTAGTTAAAAAGTCTCTCTGTCAGTAACGTCCTCAGGCAATTCGTCTACTTTCTGGCATACCTGCCCGCGTCATTTTGTTTAAGGCACGGATCATCGCCATCGCTTCACCTACCTGTGCATCGTCGGCGCGCAGCGTAAGATGCCCACCAAATAGCTGTTTGACACGGTACATCGCCGTTTCTGCCACCGAACCCCGGTTATAAGCCGTGTGCCATTTCCAGTAAGCATTGCTCCCGGTAAGGTGTTGTCTCGCCACCGCCTGATTTCTGTCGGCATACTCCGCCGGCCAGTAACCCGCCCGGGTTCGCGGCGGGATAAGCGCCTTAATTTTCTTTCGCCGCAGCTCGTCATGGCAAAGTTTTGTGTCATAAGCGCCATCGGCACAGACGACTCTGATTTTCCTGTGCGTCTGACGGATAAGCCCCGGCAAGGCTTCTGCATCAGTCACGTTGTTCAGGGACAGGTCA